>CAZVOT010000089.1:0-3800 GCA_964628775.1 Candidatus Woesearchaeota archaeon | reverse complement strand
CTCCCAAACGAAAATTGGAACTACAAGCCAATTAATTCATTAGTTGGTAATTGACTACAAGTCCTATTCTATTTCCAATTTTTGTGAAATAGACACCTGATTTTTTAGAAAGTTCATTGGGAAGATTTTTTATAATTTCATATAAATCTATAATAAAGAAATAAATAAGATAAAAAATAAAAAGGTTTTTATTTGTCTACTTTGAAATCAGCGTCGTATACATTGTCATCAGGTTTTTTTGGCTCTTCCTTCTTTTCCTCGGATTCCTGCTTCTGTGTCTCTGCCTGGCTTTTGTATATTTCTGTTCCTATTTTCTGCGCTATTTCTGTCAGTTCGTCTTTCTTTTTCTTTATTTCCTGCAAGTTATTGCTGTCCAGTGCAGATTTTAATTCCTTCATTTTTTCTTCAAGTTCTTTTTTGCTGGCTTCGCTTATTTTGTCTTTGTGTTCAGATAATGTTTTTTCAAGAGTGTAGATTAAAGATTCTGCTTCGTTCTTTGTTTCTATTTCTTCTTTTTTCCTCTTGTCTTCTTCTTCGTGTTTCTTTGCTTCATTTACCATATTATCTACATCGCTGTCTGAAAGTTTTGTTGAAGCTGTTATTGTTATTTTTTGTTCCTTTCCAGTTCCTTTATCTTTTGCTGAAACATGCATGATTCCGCTTGCATCAATATCAAAAGTAACTTCTATTTGAGGCACTCCTCTAGGTGCTGGAGGTATTCCTTCCAAGTTAAATGAACCTAGGCTCGTGTTGTCTCCTGCCATTGGACGTTCACCCTGCAGGACATGAATTGTAACAGCTGTCTGCATGTCTGCTGCTGTTGAGAATACTTTTGTTTTTTTGACAGGGATTGTTGTGTTTTTGGATATTAATGATGTGCAGACTCCTCCTAATGTTTCTATTCCAAGAGTGAGAGGGGTTACATCAAGAAGCAATAAATCTTTTACATCTCCTGCAAGGACTCCTCCTTGAATTGCTGCACCCAGTGCTACACATTCCATAGGGTCAACTGATTTTTCTACTTTTGGCCCCATTATTTTTTCTACAAAATCAACAATTACAGGCATTCTAGTTGGCCCTCCAACTAAAATTACCTTGCTGATGTCATCTTTTGATAATTTAGCATCTGATAATGCCAGTTCTACCGGTTTTCTACATCTTTCTACAATTTCAGAAATTAGAGACTCTAATTTTGCTCTTGTTATTTTCAGTACAAGATGTTTTGGGCCGGATTGGTCTGCTGTGATATAAGGCAAATTTATTTCTGTTTCATTTACAGTTGAAAGTTCTATTTTTGCTTTTTCTGCTGCTTCTCTTACTCTTTGAATTGCTTTGTCATCTTTGTTTAAATCAACGCTGTCAGTTCTTCTGAATTCTTCAATAATATATTTTAAGATTATACCATCCATATCTGTTCCACCAAGCTGAGTATCTCCGCTTGTTGATTTTACTTCAAAGACGCCGTCGCCCATTTCCATTATTGTAACATCCAGTGTTCCCCCACCTAAGTCAAAAATCATTATTCTCTGTTCTTTTCCTTTATCAAGTCCATAAGCCAATGATGCTGCTGTTGGTTCATTTATCATTCTAACTACTTCAAGTCCAGCTATTTTTCCTGCATCTTTTGTTGCCTGTCTTTGATTATCATTGAAATAAGCTGGAACAGTAATTACTGCTTTTTTTACAGGTTCTCCCAAGAATGCTTCTGAATCTCTTTTTATTTTCTGTAATATGAATGCTGAAATCTGCTGAGGTGTGTAAGATACATTGTTTATTTTTATCTTGTAATCTGTTCCCATTTTCCTTTTTATTGCCATTACAGTTCTAGATGGATTTGATACTGCCTGTCTTTTTGCAGGTTCACCGACTAATAATTGGTTGTTTTCTGTAAATGCAACAACTGAAGGAAACATTTTTCCTGCTATTGTTACTCCTTCGGCGCTTGGTATAATAGTTGGTTTTCCTCCCATCATTACTGCTGCCTGAGAATTTGAAGTTCCAAGATCAATTCCTATTATTTTTTCAGTTCCCATTTTATACACCTCCTTGTGATATCTTTACTTTTGCGTATCTTATAACTTTTAAATTAAGTATATAACCTTTTTGAATAACATCAATTATTTCATCTTTTGGTTTTTCTGATTTTTCTACTGCAACAACATCATGATAAAAAGGATCTGCTTTTTTTTCTATTGATTCTATTTCCCTAAGTCCTTTTGATTCAAGTATCTTTTTTAATTTTTTGTAAATCATTTCTATTCCTTCGTCTTTTTTGTTTTCCAATGCTTTTTCCATTTCATCCAATATAATTAATAATTCCTTGATTAATCCTTCATTTGCGAATTCAAGCCACTGTGCTTTCTGCCTTTCTGAAAATTTCCTGTAGTTCTCAAAGTCTGCCTGCAGGTATTTTAATTTATTTTCAAGTTCAGCCATATTATCTTGTTTTTCCGGATTTTCCTGCTTTTCTTCTGTATTATTATTTGTTTTTTCTTCTTCCATTGTTTTATGGAAAATGTAGATCATATTTAAATTTTTAACTATTTCAAAAAACAGGAATATCTCTCCTTTTTTTGTTATTAATAATAATCTGCAATAAAGCTTTGGGTAAATAAAAAACTGGAATTCTGTCTTTGGGTTTAATTTCAATTGTTTATTTTTTTGTCATTACCGGCCAATTATCGGAAACCTTTATAAAATTATTATCTATAAAATAGTTTAATGGTATTTAAAGCAAGCTTAGATTCTGCCGGACTTTTTAAGGACTCTATTGATTCCATAAATGCAGTTATAAATGACGGGACTTTTCTCATAAATTCCAATGGTATAAGCTTAGTTGCTATGGATTCTGCTTCTGTTGCAATGGTTGTATTTGACTTTTTATCTTCATCTTTCCGCGAATTTTCTGCAAGTGAGGAAATAAAAATATCTCTTAGCATTAACCAGTTAAGAACAGTTCTCGCAAGAGCACAGCTAAGTGATTCAATAACAATGGAACTGGACAAAGAGAATAATCAGTTTAAAATAATAATTAAAGGACAGTCAACAAAGAAATTTTCATTGCCTTTACTTCAAGAACAGGAAACTCTTGGGAAAGTGCCTCCACTGGAATTTTCAACTAAAATTGAAATGGATGCAAAGACAATGAAAGAATGGGTAAAAGATATGTTAATTGTGGGAGACTGTGTAGGTTTTTATGCTGATTCTGAGAAATTCGAACTTCAGTCAACAGGGAACAACATTAATGCTAATATGAATTTAACAAAAGATAATCCTGCTTTGTTTTCAATTGAAGCAAAAGAAGAGACAAAAGCAAAATATTCTTTGGAATATCTTGACAAGATGATGAAAGCTGCAAAAGTTGCAGATAGGTTATCTATTGAATTCAAGAAAGATTATCCTTTAAAAATGGAATTCAAGAACTTGGACAAAATGAGAATTGCTTTTATTTTGGCTCCAAGAGTTGAGAATGATTAATAGTTAAATCATTTAACCAATATATTTATATATATCTCCTTTGTTAAATCATTAACATGAGTGAATCAGCCCTTCTATCAAATGCACAAGATTTCTGGAACAGCGGTAATGATGATATTGCAAAGAAGCGTTATAACCCTGCTATTGCTTCTTTGTATAAATCTCTATCTTGTCTTTGTGATGTAGTTATTTATAGAAAGATTAGGATACTTCCTAGCGACCATACAGACAGATTTAATCTTTTAAAAGTACATAATATTTTACTTTACAAAATTGCATCAAACTTATTTACTCTCTATGTTAAAAGTTATGATTTTAGATTG
>CAZVOT010000088.1:0-3833 GCA_964628775.1 Candidatus Woesearchaeota archaeon | reverse complement strand
GTGATACTTGTCCTGTTTTTAGATCTATCTTCTTGTCCAAGCTTTTGAATGTGCATGCTGTCTGTGCTGTGTGGCAGTGAAATACTGGTGTGTAACCTGCTGTTAAAACTGTTGGGTGATTCAATACTACTATCCGAGCCTTGAATTCCTTTGCTATTGTTGGAGGGTTTGTCTGATGTCCAAGAACATCTCCTCTTTTGATGTCTGTTTTACTTATTCCTCTTATATTAAAGCCGATGTTGTCTCCTGGTTCTGCCTGTTGTATATTTTCGTGGTGCATTTCAATTGATTTGATATCTCCTATTTTTCCTGAAGGATTTACAATTATCTTATCATTGACTTTGATTATTCCTGTAACTACTCTACCAACAGGGACTGTTCCAATACCTGTGATTGAATATACTTCCTGAATTGGAAGCCTTAACGGCAATTCACTTGGTTTTATTGGAACTGTCAAGGAATTTAATGCCTGAAGTATTGTTGGGCCTTTGTACCAAGACATTTTTTCAGATGATTTTTCTATGTTCTCTCCCATTAATGCTGAAACTGGGATGAATAGAACTTTATCTACTTCTCTGTAGCCTGTTCCCTGAAGTAATTTTGTTACATCTTCTTTTACTTCATTGAATCTTTTTTCTTCATAGTTTATTGTATCCATCTTGTTAAGGGCAATTATTATCTGTCCTACACCCATTACCTTACAAAGATATGCGTGTTCTCTTGTCTGAGGCATGATTCCTTCTTTTACTGCAACAACTAGAACTGCTGCATCTGCCTGACTTGCACCTGTAATCATATTTTTGACAAAGTCTCTGTGTCCTGGTGCATCAATCACAGTAAAGAAATATTTATCTGACTCAAATTTTTTGTGTGATAAGTCGATTGTAATACCTCTTTTTCTTTCTTCTTTTGATTCGTCAGTAACATATGCAAATTCAAATGTTGCCTTGCCAAATTCTTCTGCCTGTTTTTTGTTTTTATCAAGTTCCTGCTGAGAAATTGCTCCGCAGTTGTATAATATTCTTCCAACTAATGTGGATTTTCCATTGTCAATGTGTCCCACGAATATTAAATTTAAGTGGGGTTTTTTATCAGCCATTACAATTCACCTCTCCTGTTTTTTTTTGATTCAAGGAAAATGGGTTAATATCCTTGTGTTCAAGCGAAAATTGAACGTATGCCGCAATAATTTGCGGCCCATTTTCTGGAGTAAAAATCCCAAACAAATTTATTATTATATCTTGGGATTTTTACTATCTTATTGTATTTGCAAAACCGAAAATGTTTAAATAGTTTTTTACTCGGCTTGTCTTAATGCAAATCTTATTCCTCTTTCTTTATTCCCTTCCTCTCAAGTATCTTCTTTATGGTTGGTTCTTGAAGCTCTTTTGGAATTTTTTCAAACATGGAATCCATAAGCGAGGAAACTCCTCTTCCTTCTGTTGCAGACCTTAAGTCTCCTGTAAAGCCGAACATTTCTGATACAGGCATTTTTACTTTTAAGTTTGTAAGTGCTTCTGTCTGCTTCATATCAAGAATTTTTCCTCTTTTTGACTGGACAACATTTGTAATATTTCCGAGGTATTTTAGTGGTGCATCAATTCTATGAATCTGAACGGGCTCCCATAATACTGGTTTTGCAGTGTTCATTGCTCCCCTTATACCTTCTCTTGCTGCCGGGATTATCTGTCCTGGTCCTCTATGGATTGAATCTTCGTGAAGCTTTATATCAACAAGTTTTATTTTTAATCCCTCTACTGGTTCTCTTGCAAGTCCTCCGCCGTCAATTGCCTGCTTCATTCCTGCATAAACCATTTCAATTACTTCTCCTATATGGACTTCTCCTTTTGTCATATCAAGAAGCATATTCTTTCCGTAGATGTATCTTACTGATTTTGCTTCTTCTTTTTCCATTCCTGCATTTGCAATTGTCTGCCAAGCTTCTTTTTCTTTTTTTCTTATTTTTGTTCCAGAAAGTTCTCCTGAAACCAATAAATCATAAACACCTTTTTCTAACTGTTCTACTACAAAGTAGAATTTGTTGTGCTTGTTTGGCGACTTTCCTTCAAATGGTTCTGAAGATGTTCCCTCTACTGATTCTCTGTATACAACTATGGGTTTGCCTGTGATTACATCTAATTTTTTATATTTGACTATTTTGTGTTCTGTCCACTCCAAATGAAGTTCTCCAAGTCCTGACATTAAAGATTCTCCTGTTTCCTCATTAATTGAAATTCTTATTGTTGGGTCTTCTTTTGATATATCTCTTAGCACCTGAATTAATTTTGGCAGGTCTGCTGGATTTTTTGCTTCAATTGATTTTGTAACAACCGGCTCAAAAATGTGGCTGATACTTTCAAAAGGTTCTGTTTCTTCCATTGTAACTGTTTCTCCTGATGAAGAATTTCCAAGTCCAATTACTGCCAAGTTGTTTCCTGCTACAATTTTTTCCTGAGATATTCTCTTGTCACATACCATTGTGAATATCTGCTGAACTTTTCCTTTTGTTCTTGCATTATTTAAATATACTTCCCTTCCTTTTTCAAGCTTGCCTGAAAATAATCTTCCAAAAGAAATATCTCCTGCATTGGGGTCAACAATAACTTTTGTAATTACAAAACATAATGGGCCGTTTATGTCGCATTTTAAAAGAGCTTTTCCCATTTCTGATTCCAAGTCTCCTTTCCATAATTTTGGAATTCTGTATTTCTGCGCCTGGATTGGATTTGGCAGATGTCTTATTACCATATCAAGGATTACTTTAAATGCAGGAGCTTTTTCTTCAAGTTTTGCTATTTTTTCTTTTTTTTCTTCAGGAGTGCCTTTGTAGGATTCTAATACATTTGCAAAACTAAGTCCGGTTTTTTTCATTACAGGAATACTAAGCGCCCACCTGTCAACTGCTGTTCCAAATGCAACACTTCCTTCTGTTACGCTTACCTGCCAGGATTTTTTTAATTCTTCAGGCGCTATTGTAAAAATTAATTTGTTGAATTCTTCTATTATTTTCAAGAATCTGTCCTGCATCTGCTGGGGAGTTAATTCTAATTCTTTTAACAATCTATCAACTTTATTTATGAAAAGAATGGGTTTTACTCTGTCTTTAATTGCCTGCCTTAAAACTGTTTCTGTCTGAGGCATAATCCCTTCTACTGCACAAACTAAAACCAGGGCTCCATCTGAAGCCCTAAGCGAACGGGTAACTTCTCCTCCAAAATCAACGTGTCCTGGAGTATCAATCATATTAATCAAGAAAAAATCATCTTCCAATTCGTGAACCATACTAACTGCTGATGCCTGAATTGTAATACCTCTTTGCTGTTCTTCTTCTAATGTATCTGTTGCTCTTGTCTGTCCGGCAATTTTCATTGAAAGCATTCCTGCTCCTGCTAGAAGCGAATCAGACAATGTGGATTTACCATGATCTATGTGCGCGATAATACACATATTCCTAATCTTTTCGTGGCTTGACATTAAGTCTTCAACTGTAACTTTCTCTTTCTTTGCGATAAAACTCCCTCCTTAATTTGTTAAATTATATAAAAAAAACATTGAGTGTCTATTTTTAAGTTTTTTGAATTATAAAATTCTAAATAGATTGGTTTTTAAATTTTACTTAATAATACATTCAATATGGAAAAAAAGAATATTTCATTTGAAAAAATAGGGGACTTAGCTTTTGAAAACAGACAATTTCTAACTGCATACGGGTTTTATTGTCTTGCAAATAAAGAAAATAATTCAAGAGAGATAACGGAAAAACAACGTTCTGCTTTAGAGGAATTTACATATTCATTTTTGCATTCCTGTGTTGTAAATGGAATAACAGAAGA
>CAZVOT010000087.1:0-3848 GCA_964628775.1 Candidatus Woesearchaeota archaeon | reverse complement strand
CAGTTGTCAATCTCGCTTTTTATCATTTTGTAAACCATCACTGCCCTATTCCATTTATTAACTTTCTTTGCAAGATTCAGAATAACAGAAGCATGAGTAACAACTGCAATTGTCTCATAATCAGTCATAAATAAATGTTTCAAAAAAAGTTCTATTCTCTCGGATAAATCTGTATATCCTTCTCCTTCTGGAAATTTAAAGTTCTCATCAAAAAGCCCTCTTGCAGCTTCCAGCAATTGTTCTGTCCTGTTTTTCTTTGAGTAATAATTAATAATCTCTGATTTTGTCATTCCTTCAAATATGCCGTAATTTATTTCTTTCAACTGGCTTAATTTCATGACTTTTAATTTATGAAATTTGTTTATTGCATTTGCAGTTTCAACTGTTCTCTTTAACGGACTTGTGTATATCGCATCAAGTTTTATATCTTTTAAAACCGAAGAAACTGCTTTTGCCTGCTCTTTTCCTTTTTTTGAAAGAGAAATATCAGATATACCCTGGACTCTGTCCTCCTTGTTCCATTTTGTTTCTCCGTGGCGTATAAAAAGAATTTTCTTCATTAATAATAAAGAATAACTTAAAGTATATTTATCTTTTACTCTTGTCTATACAGTACTTTTCCCGGCTTCATTTTTGAGTATATCCCCATAATTGAAAGAGAACCAATAAAACTCATACAGCTTACTAAAATGAATATTAATTTAAAATTGAATTTTGAAACTAAAAACCCGCCAAGTGCAGAAAATAGAGCAGTACTCATATCTGCCATTGTCTGATAAAGCCCCCATTCAATTCCTGCTTTTTCTTTGTCAATATGTCTTGTAAAAATTGCATACCAAGTTGGAAAAGTAGCTCCCCCAACTAATCCATAAAAAAATTGCACAGCATAAAGTTTTGCTGGTGAATCAACAAATATATACATAATAGGCACAAAAGATATCAGCATTGAACCTAAAAGCAGAAACCAAAAATCATCTTTTTCTCCTTTTATCTTGTCAATTAAATGTCCAAAAGGTATCTGGGATATGCTTCTAACAGCCAGGTATACTGCCTCTGCTAACCCTACAACCTCTATACCCGCCCCAGGTATCTGTTCTGTAATGAAAATTGCAAATATTGGGAGAATAAGTCCAAAACCTCCAAGTATCAAAAAATCTGATAAAGTCAGGAATTTAAAAACCCTGTTTATTTTTTTGGATTCAAAAGAGTATTTTATTGTTTTTGCTCCATCCATTATAATTCAAATAAATTTTATGGATTATATAATTTGTTATGATTTATATTGTCAAAATCCATTAAAAATTATAAATGATTAACAGTATGATTCATCAATTAGAAAGATTATACTCTCCTTTTGAGAGGAATAATAATCCATTTTATGTTCTGATTTTTACTATTCTATCCCAAAGAACAAAAGATGAGATAACAGAAGTGTCTGCAGATAGATTATTTTCAAAATACAAAAATGCAGAACAACTTTCTAAAGCAAAAGTAAAAGATGTTGAAAAACTAATCAAGCCTGTTGGTTTTTATCATGTAAAAGCAAAGAGAATAATTGAAACAGCAAAAATAATTTTAAACAAATACAAAGGAAAAGTTCCAGATTCTTTAGAAGAACTGACTTCAATAAAAGGAGTAGGCAGAAAAACAGCAAATTGTGTTCTGGTATATGTTTATAATATAAGCACTATCCCTGTTGACACACATGTTCACAGGATTTCAAACAGAATAGGACTTGTAAAAACAAGAATTCCAAAGGAAACAGAAGCAGAACTTAAAAGAATAATTCCAAAAAAATATTGGATTAAACTAAATTATCTTTTTGTAAAACACGGCAAAAAAATATGCCGTCCAGTAAGTCCAAAATGCAGTGAATGTACTATAAAAAAATACTGCATTTATGGAAAAACAAAAGAGTAAAAATTACTCTTTTGCCAAGTCAAGTTCTTCAAATTTGTCTTTTATTCTGTCAAGCACTTTCTTTCTAACCTCAGTTATCTGTCCCTTTCCTGCTTTTACATATTTTTCTTCTTTCATATCTTCAAAATCATCTTTTAAGCCAGAAAGAACTTCAGGAAGAGTTGTATATTCAAGAGCATCTCCTGAAAGTCTATGAGGTTCAAACGGCCCGTGTAATCTGAGGAAGTCAGCAATCTCATTTGCTTTAGTTCTTGCCAAGTCAAATGAAATATCTGCAAGCATATCTCTTGGTCCTATTAATTTACCGTTTGCAAGCTGGAAGCCAAAACCTACAACTCTTGGCGGCCCATCAAACCTGGAAGGTGTTGCATCTTTTATTGCAACAGGCATAAAAGGGCCATTATGGCTTCCTCTCATCCATCCTGCAACAATATGAGGAAATGCAAATGGTTCTAAAATTTCTCCTACTGCTGGAAGTCCTTTTTGTGCTCTTACAATCATAACAGGGTCATCTTTCCCTACATATTTTCCAGCAATTAAAGACAAATGTGTTGTTGAAGTGCATGCAGCAACAAGCCCGTCTTTTTTTCTAATTACTTTTTTAATAACATATTTCCAAGGCGAACCGATTAAAGCCAATAAGTCATATATCTCCTCAGGAGCAGACAAGAGAACTCTTTTTTTGTCAATAACATCATGGACTTCAAAAATAAATCCCTCAGTCATGTCTGGGTCTATTACAAGTCCTGCTGTGTTAAATGGGTCTGCAAATATTTTGTATAATTTCAAGTTCCAGGCTCCAGGTTCGGTTTTATCTGCTGCAAAAATAATAACTGGTTCAGAAGTTCTCTCTTCAAATTCTATTTCAGCAACACCAGGACCCATTCCTTTAATATTTCCAGAAAAAGTATTTTTAAGCAAGTCCTGTCCTGCTCCGTATAATTTTAATTTCTTAGCAAGAATTGTGCATTTTACAAAAGTATCCCAGGCAAGTTTGTGAATCTGCTTGTTATTCTCTCCTTTATTATGAGTCATTATCAACTGCAAATCATCACCACAGGCATTTACATGATAATCAATTAGAATTCTGCTTTTTTTTGCTTTTGAAAGTTCAAAATCAGCAAGTTTGATTATTTCAGGATGAGAACTGCTGTGTCCCACATACCCTCCAACATCTGCTTTTATTACGCTTAAAGTTACCATTATTTTATACACCTCCTTATTAATTCAAATTAAATAATGTTTTAGTATATAAATAATTTTCACTGATTCTAAAAAAATGAAACTCTGTTTGTTTTTCTTCTATACTTTATTTATATTCAAAACTAATTACATCAAACTTTGTCTTAGTGGTATTTTAATTAAACTTTGTTTTTGTGTTTAAAATACTTATTAAAGATAAAAATCGTTAAATAAAACTCCAAACTGATAGGGAATATCTAAATAACCCTGGAATTTATTTGTTTTTATCTGAAGGAAGTTTTCTAAGAACCTCTCCTGCTTTTTTAGCCGTAAACTCAACTTCTGCCTTTTTAAAAACATCATGCAGAGATTCCTGCTTTACAGGAACTTCTACAGGTGTTTCCCATTCTGTTTTCCATTCAATATTAAGAGTTTTTGCTAGTTTTTTTGCTGTTTTTTTGTCTGTCTCTGAAAAGAATACTCCCTCTTTTCTTTCATTATTCTGCTTCATAACAAGAACTACAAATTTATTTTCTTCCACTGAAAAAGTATAAATCTGCTGTGTTTTTAAAATTTTTTTATTGATTATTTCTTAAACTTATCTATAATCTGTCCTAAATTAACAGCAAGAACTTCAATTGCTGATAATGTGCTTTCAGAGAAGTTATCATATTTATGCGATGCAATGTTTATTGCTCCAACAACTTTGTTGTCATATTTTACAGATATAACAGATATAATTATAT
>CAZVOT010000086.1:0-3855 GCA_964628775.1 Candidatus Woesearchaeota archaeon | reverse complement strand
ATCTTTTAGTTGAGAATAAGCAGTTTCTGACAAAACAACATTAAACATTTAAAATCCCATTCTCTTTTTAACTTCTTCATGAGTCAGGAATTTTCCTTTTTTTACTTTTGACATTGTTTCTTCAATTTCTTTTTTTGTTTCAAGGAAAAGGAGTTTATACTGCAGAGCAGGCTAGCGAGTCCTTTTCTGGAGTAAAAATCCCTTAATGCCCCGAAATGTTCTATTGAGATTTTTACTTTTCATTAACTTCAAGAGAGTCCTCAATTAGCATTTCAATAATATCATTATAAGTATCTCTTTCTGAAACTTTGAATTTTTCAAGTTCTTTTTTAGTTTTTAATTCAAGTAGTATAATAGTTGTTTTTTCCGTAGTGTCCTGTAATTTACTATAATCTATAAATTTTTTTAGGATTATTTTTTTATTTTTTGGCAGGAACTGCACTTATCATTATACTCGCACCATTTGCAGAGCATAGAAACCTTTGGTTTGAATTCTTTTGTTGATTCTATTTTTTTTATAAGATTTATTGTTTTTTCTTTTAAGTTGGCAAGTTCTCTTTCGCTTCTTTTACTTTGTATTTCTCTGCCAAATGCAAGATAATGCCAAACAAGATTTATATCCTTGGCATTTGGAAAATTTTGCTGTACAGCAATAGAATAGAGAGCCAACTGCCTGTCTAAATCTGCTTTTTCCTGAGTTAGAAGATGCTCGCCTGTTTTGTAATCTCTGACTTCAAATAATTCATTGGTTATTGAAAGGCGGTCAATTATTCCTGTCATTTTATATTCTCCTGTGTTGTCTAAGTCAATGCAGACTTCTTTTTCTGTAAAAACTGTTTTTGATTCATCACTCTTGAAAAATCTTGTGTAAAAATCAGCAAGATATTTTTCTCCTTTTTCTTTGTATTCTCCAGGTTTTGAATTTTTTACAATGAAAATAGAAGTATTCCATTTTTTTTGCCATTCATTATTGTAGAAGATAAGCACTTCCTGAAGTTTGTTGATTCTGCCTTTTTCCCTGTCGCTGTATAATCTTTCCAAGGTTTCGTGGACTAATTTTCCCATAAATGCTTCAATACTTTCTTTTCCAGTTTTTATTTTGTCTATATACTTGAATTTATACTGCAGTGGGCAGTTTTCAAAACAAGAGAGACGCGAGTGAGAGTAGATAACCATTGCCAAAGAATAATTGATTATTAATTTAAAAACATAATCCTAAACTGGCCGGTATTAGTAAAATAAGATATCATCAATTTTAGAAAAGGAATTAAATTGAAAAGGAGCCTCTCCATTAAATGAATCTATTTTTAAATCAAGCAGTTGAATGATGCCTTCCAAGCTTCTTCTGTCATTTTTATCAGATGAGGTATTTAGTATAGTCTCATTCTCTAAAAATGTATAATATTTTTTTAGAATTTTTGCTGAAAATTCCTGTTTTGTTTCATCAGAAGGATTATTGAATAAATCCCATAAAAAAAATTCAACGTTTTGATAGTTCAATAATCTTTTTAAATTAGTTTTATTCATTTCAAGAATTTCTTTTAAATTTCTTCTATACGTGAAATTATCTTTGCCTTCCTTATTAAATACATTTTGAATGTATTCTAATGCTGAGTCCTCTGACTTTAAAAATGATGGATTATTTTCTATTTGTGCAAAATATAAATCTACCATTTAGTATTACAGAGCTGTAAAGTTGTTTATAAACCTTTTTGAAGTATGAAAAATAATTCTATTTTATGATGCATAAAAGTATTAAATTAGGAAATTTTTGTTTTAAATGTTATGAAACCCACTATTGTTGAACTTCAGGACATAAAAAAAGATTATCTTCTTGGTGATGTTGTTGTTAATGTTTTAAAAGGAGTTTCAATAAAAGTGCATGAAGGGGATTTTATCTCTATAATGGGGCCTTCTGGTCATCATTAAAATTAGGACTTATTAAAGAGGAAGTCTATGATATTTCTGTTGATTCTGGAAAAATAAACAAATTCAAAGTTGAGTATACAAAAGGTATTCAGAAAAAAACAGGAGATAAAAAAATAGATGCAATAAGAAATATAGATACCGGGGGCGTTTTTAATGTATCAATAAATAACATAAGTATTGATGAGCTTGCTGAAGTTATGAGCAGAATAACCTTAAAATGAATCCAGAATAATTCTTTTTTTGAATTTTCCTCTTTTTTCTGCTTTTTTTTCTTTTTCTTCAAGAATGCTTTTTTTTGAAAATCCGTAGAAATCAATTATCTCGTCAATAACTTCAAGAACATCTCCTAACTCCTCCCCACCAGGTTCTTCTCTAAATTCTTCTGCTTCTTCAATTAATTTTTTTGAAAGTTCTCTTTTAAATTCCTCTTTGTCTGCTGTATGAAAAATTGGAGTTTTACCTTGATTTTTGATTATTTCTATTATATTATCTCTTACTAATTTCATATTAAATCACTCAAATCTTTTATTACTCTTCCATTTTTCTTTACAAAATCAAGAGAATACTCTGGAGTATAGCTGTTTTTTTTCAAGATTATTTTTATTCCCATAATGTAAGGCAGAGACAAATCAACAGCAAAGACATCAGAAACCACAAATTCAGGTTTTAGTTTTTTTAAGATTTTATAATAAAAAGGACGCCTTACTGGAATGCTGATACTTCCAACTTTTATGCTTTTTTCTACTTTGTCAAATGAATTATCAACCAAATATTTTTTCGCCCAGCCGATTACTTTTACATTTATTCCTTCTTTTTTTAACATTCTTCTTATTTTTACTGCTTCTGAATTTGAGACAACTATTATGTTGTATTTTTTCTTGAGTTTGGAAATAGTTTTTTTCATATCTTTAAAAAAATGAGGTTTATTATTTCTTGTTGCTTTATCAAACAAGTTAAGAGTTAAATTTCCGGATTTGTCAATTTTTCTAGATAGTATATTTCCTACTACACCATATTTTATCAGGAAATCAGAATCAGAAGGAGCTGTTCTTTCTCCTTGAACTATCCACCAATATTTCAGCGGGTTTTTTTCTATTTTTTTCTCTATGATTTCAAATTCTTTTTCCCCGAATTTTTTTATCAATATTTTTTTGAATTTTTCTGCATCATATTTCTGATTATTTATAACACCGTCAAAGTCAAGAATTATGTTTGGTTTCATTACTCTAATTTTAGTGCTTTTATATATTAAAACAATTCTTATTTTCCTGCTGTAATTTTTGGAAAACAGTATTCAAGATTATTCCAATACTTTTTTATTTTGTGCTTTTTTTATTAAAATAATGGAAGATTTTGGATTTGTGAGAGATATTTCAGCATTTGGAGGAACGCCTTTTTATTTTCTTTTACTGGTGTTAATTCTTTTTTCTGGAGATTATGTTTTACTTTTCAGGCTTAGTTTATGTTATTTTATTGCTGTTTCTTTTTCATTTTTAATTAGAATATTTTATTTCAAGGAGCGTCCAGAAAAGAAAAAATACCATAATTTTATTGAAAAACTTGATGCAGCAACATTTCCCAGCATTCACTCTGCAAGAGCAGGTATTTTATCTTATGCTTTTTATTTTAGAAATCCTTCTGTTTTAAGTGCATTATTATCACTTGTTTTTTTAATAATTGTAGTTTATTCAAGAATTTACCTGAAAAAACATTTTTTAAAAGATACTATTGCAGGAGCTATGCTTGGCTTTGCTGTTAGTTTTTTTGTTTTTAGTTAGCTATAAAGTAAATATCACCTAAATTGAAGTCAGATTGGCATAACATCAAGGATTTATAGAAGTTTCTGAAGCAAAGTAAAAAAAATTTGAATGGAGAAGTCTGCAAGACTTCGTAATCCCATAATCTTGGTTATATTCTCCTAAATAC
>CAZVOT010000085.1:0-3882 GCA_964628775.1 Candidatus Woesearchaeota archaeon | reverse complement strand
TTTATACAATTTTAGATGTACAAATTTCCTGTTATTAAAAATAAAAAAGAATAAATTGCCTATAAAGATACTATAAGATATTGAAATCATTATAAGCCATCTACTTGGATCTCTGAAAACCCAGCCTATTTGAGGTATATAAAATGTTAAGAATTCATAAAAAAATGAAAAAGGTAAGTTTACACCTTTCGAAAGAAAAAGTGTGATTAAAAATATAAGAAAAAAATATAAACTAGATACATTTTTTTGAAATAAAAAGAATGAAATTATTGTAATTGGGATGATCATCGAAACCAAAATCCAGAATTGTGAAATTGGGTAGAAATCCCTCATTGGAATCCCCCACCCAGATAATAATCTAATTGAATCTAAAAAATTGGAATATTCAGAAAATAAACCAAGTTGAGTAGAACTGAAAGCAGGCGTTCCAAAGTAACTGGGAACAACATTTCTTTCAAAACTAGATAAAATATAAGGTAAAATCCAAAATAAATTAAATAGAAGATAAAAAAACAGAAAATAGAATAGAATTTTTGTTTTTTCTATATTTTTCTCAAAAGCAGTAAAGTAAATCGATATTGAAAGAATAATAAAAAATATCCAAATGACTCCGAGAGGACTTGTAGAAAATATCATTGATAAAAAGGATAACAAAAATAAGTTCTTTTTATTGAAATTATTTACAACTTTAAAAGCCATCAAGATTATCAAAGGTAAAAAGCTGTAAGTTGGATAAAAGAAGTATTGCCACATTCTATTTAATGAGAATGGATTAAACATATAAAATATACCAGATAAAAATGATGGAATTATTTCTATAAGTTTATTTTTATCTTTTCTCCTCTTTAACAATAAGTATTTGGATAAAAAAAACATATTAATACCAGAAGCAAAAAATGGAAAAGTAAATAAAATCAAAAGAAAAGACCTCATTGATAAATTGAATAATTCAGCTGTTTTTATTAATGTTATCATAAAAGGGAGTCTCATAATTCCTTCTAAATTTGGTCTACTCCCGTATACAACCCATGTAGAAGTATAAATTTCGTAAGTCCTATATATAGTGTCCGGAAAAACCATATCCACATAATTTAATCTCCCCTCTCCAAAAATTGAATTACTAAAAAATAACACAGTAAGAACCGCATAAATAAAAAATACCAAAATTAAAGATGTATTTATATTCATTGATTTTTCTTTGATATTCATTTTTTCACCGAAGCCATAATCATAATATTTCTAGAGTAATTATTACCAAAAATTTTTTTTAGATAATTTTCCAAAATTTTGATGAATTTTAGCATTTTTTTTGTTTTTATTCTTCGATAAAGATTAAAAGTTAATTTAGACCCACCTTGAATTTTTAAAATATTAAAATCAGAATTTTTTAGAAAATTTATGACAGAATTTTTATCAAGAAGAGAGTAGTTTGCATTTCTAGTTCCAAATATTGAAAGAGATTTTTTATTTGAGAACTCTATGAATATAAGTCCATTAGGTTTCAATACTCTCCTCATTTCAGATATAACAAATTTCCAATTTTTCATATATTTTAAAACCCTAAAAGATACACATAAATCAAAAAAATTAGATGAAAATGGTAATCCACTTTGAGCGTCTTTTATTGTAATTGACACGAGACTTTTTCTCAATTTTCTCTCTGCCTTTCTAGACATATCTTCAGATATATCTAGACCATAAATTCTACATCCATTTTTAGCAAAAATAGAAGAAACTCTTCCAGTTCCTATACCAACATCTAAAACTTTTTTATTTTTCATTTCATTTTTTTCCAAATTTTCAACTATAAAACCTTTCTCTAATAAATCTAAAAATTTTAGACCCAAAGAGTAATTAAATGCATAACCATCATATTTCCTAGAAAATTTATTAAAAAAAAGTTTAATGTGATTTTCACTTTTCATTTTATATCCCCTCATAATAATTCAACATTTTTTTAGAAACAATTTTCCAATCAAATTTTTTCATTGAATTTCTCCCATTCTTCCCAATTTTTAAACTTAGTTTGTTATTTCTAAGCAATTTTAAAATAGCATTTTCAAGGTCATTTTTACATTTAGGTCTAACTAATATCCCATTATAATTATTAACCAATATTTCTGGAATTGCACCAATTTTAGTCGCAATAACAGCTTTTCCACAGCTCAAAGCCTCTAGTAATGCCAATGGATATTCGGGGATTTCTAAACTCAATCTATATGGAAAAACTACTACATTAGATATGTGATAATAAAGTTCCACATTTTTTACATATTTGAAAATAATTTTCGCTGATTCTTTAGGGAGTTTTTTAGATACAAGCTTCTTAATATATTTTGAGTTGGATCCGGGCATTTCATTTAAAACAAGTAATAGTTTAGCTTTTTTGCATTTTTTATAAACCTTTTCCATAGAATTAATTAAATCGTCAATTCCCCTAACGAGATAGTTATGACCGAGATATAAAATAATCTTATCATCTAAAGAAAAACCTAACTTTCTTTTCAATTTAAAAATTTTAGCGCGATCAATATTTGAAAATTTTTCAAAGTCGACCCCATGTAATAATCTAGATACTTTATTCTTATTTTCTATAATATTAGAATAAAAATCAAAGAATCTTTTACTATTTACTATTATTTTTTTAGATCTTTTTAAATTGCGCTTCAAAACGAATTTTGGAATAATACTACTAATGATCGGATTTACGGTAAATAATATCCTCCTATCAATAAGAAAATCTTTTAAAGAAATTGAAAGAAAATCCTTTAAAGAAGCTTTATTTGTATAAATGCTTAAAATCACATCCTCTCCCCTTATTTTAGAAACAAAAAACAGTGAACCCAAAAGACTTCCATAAAAGTGGTATATATCAAATTTAGTTTTATTAGAAAATACTTCATTAACATTCTGGAAAAAAAATATTTTCAAACCATTATTTAAAGTTATTTCATCTGGATAATCTGGATTCTTATCAGTAAATATTGCTACTTCTACTCTATTTTCTATAAGTTCGTTAGATATTTCAAAAACAACACGAGGAATTGCTGTTAATTTTCTCAGCCAAAAATGTCTCACAATCATAGCAATTTTCATTTTCTCCCCTCACCAAGAAAAAACCCCAACTTATAAGGTATACCTTTTATCATCAAAAGCACAAATGACTGAAACCATTTCAAGTAAGTTCCACTAGTTAATTCAACTTTTCTGAATCTTATTTTCTTTTTATAGAGATTTTTGTAATAATCAAATTCTAGAAGTTTTCTTTCATACTTCCCCCAACGGAAGTTTTTCCTTATTAAGTCGACTAGACTCGATGGTTCATTATGCAAAACAGCATTCTTCAAAAGACCTATTTTATTTGAAACTTTAGAACTTTCATAATATATTATCGCATGATCCTGTGCAAGTACAACATCTATTATATCTTTTGGGATACTGAAAAAAACTTTATCTAATAAACCCTTCTTATAGAATCTGGGTAATAAAGTCCCTTCTAAAGGGTCTTTCTGTAATTCAAAATTTTCGTGTATCAATCTTTTGTCATTAGCAATCAATTTTTCTGTGAAAGTTTCTTCCTTGAAACTAAATTCCTCTAAAATTAACATATCAAACTTTCTCATCATCTTGACAGCGTTTGATATGACATCATTATTTTTAAGAATCTGGTCAGAATCCATGAGTAAAACATATTCTCCCTTTGATTTCTTAACCCCCAAATATCTAGATTTGAGTAATTTTCCACCTCTTAGGATAATTTTATTGGTATATTTTTTTGCTATTTTGATTGTACCGTCAGTAGAACCGCCATCGATTATTATTACTTCTTTAAGCCAATCGCTTAATTCTTTAAACTCTCAGATTAAAATAATGATAAAATAG
>CAZVOT010000084.1:0-4052 GCA_964628775.1 Candidatus Woesearchaeota archaeon | reverse complement strand
ACTCTACTATTGCATCGCTGATTCCGATAAATGGATGCCTCGTGTAAAAATACCCACTAAGATATGTCCCCCCATCAAGTTTTTCTTCAATAAAAACTTTTCCCTGAATTAAGTCCATAAATTCTTCTTCCGTCATTAACTTCTTCCCTGTCTGGGGTGAGAAAGGGGCTCTTCTTATCTTTGTTATCTTTTTATAAAGATTTGTTTTCTCTGAAATTATGTTTTCCATATTTTTTAACAGCAGATAAAACCCTGATTGTTTTCAAGAATTAAAAAATAACCAATCCATATTCTTAATCTCTTCCCATTCAAAACTCTCATTATTAATCTCCTTATCCATCAGCAAATTCCAACAGGCAAAAAGCAATTGAATAAATCTGATATTCCTAAATGCAGGGGAAACTTCTATATTCAACTTCAAATCCTCACCCCTTGAAAACGAAAATTTACGAAACTTCCTGTCTGCTTTCAGAATTAAATGAAAACCGCATCTTCCGCATTCTTTAAAGACCTCAAGAAACACATTTGCATTTTTGTATCCGTCTTTTACAGTAAATTCAAACCTCTTCCCTCCTTCGCTGTCATCCTTACCATAAATATTTCTACAATTCTTAATAACCCCCGGCAATCTTTTAGATTTCCTAAAATCTTTAAACAATTTAAATTCCGTTTCCTGTTCCTTATCATCAACAATCCTAACACCATTATAGTGACCTGCAAGATGTATTTTCTCCTGTTCCTTCACTTCATTCTTTAAGTTGTAAAAACCACTTAACCTGAATCTATAATCAAAGTCATTAACACTCCCTATCAAATCCTTCCTCACCCACAAATAAACCTTTGCCCTCACTTTCTTTTTCATCTCAACCAAACTATTCTGCCCTTTGTAATTTTTTTCTGGCAAAATTGTATACTTTTCCTGTGCCTTCTCCATTTTCCGTGTAATTTAAATCCCTTTCTTCTTTTATATTCTACCCTTTCATAGAAAACTTTTTACAAAATGTATTGACGCGTAGAATTAAAAGTGCAATAAAGTAAATTACAAAAGCAAGTAAAAACCAATTCGTATGGCCCCAATTTTCCAGTGCCAAAAAAGGTAGAGAACAATTAGACAAGGAATTATAATTAGATAACACTAATTTTACACAGATAAGTGGCGTTCCCAAAATAAAAGCAGAAATTACTAATGAAGAGATTGTATAAGTCGTTAAAATGGGGATAAAAATAAAAACAAGTATGTTTTTATACTTGGTGAATTTTTCTTTAAAAATTATTTGCTCAAAATATTGTACAAAATTTCTTTTTCCACTAATCTTAAACCAAGTAAGTAATTTATGACTTTCTTCATGGATTTGATACCGATTGATTAATTCCGAAATTATAAATAGAACAAACTTTTCTTTTGAGCATAAATACTCTCCGCTATTCTCTTTAGCATCAATCCTTTCAAGCACTAATTGATTCCAATTAAGACCAATTTTCTCAAGTTTTTCCCGGTCAATCCTAATTTCTTCATCTTTATAATTCTTAAAATACCACTGTATTTGTTCATCCTCAAAAAAATCATCCAAATTATCCTTGTCACGTTCCCATTCCCAATTTTTAAGCGCCTTTAAATATTTTATATTTTCATTTTCTCCCTCTATTTTTATTCTCCAGATATCTGCTAACTCTAATGAAAAAGAATTACTCTCATCACTAATTATTATTTCTTTTGTATTTGCATTAGTATTACCATTCTCTAACTTATATTTTTTTTGACTATCTCCAAAAGAGAAGTTTTTACCTTCTAAATGTTCCCTTAATATTTTGTTTAAATTTTCATCAATTGAAGCATTTGTGTTCATTATACCTCGCGCAATTGCTTAAAATATTCTTCCATTTTTTGCATTTTTACATTATTATCATCTTCTGCATCAAACACCAATGGAAACATGCGATTTATAAACAATTCATTCTTAATTTGTTCCAACCATTTTTCTTTTGAAGGGATTTGCTTCTTAGATTTTTTTTGTTTCAGGATTCTATACCCATATAATTGAATCTTCGGAATTTTTTCTCCATACTTTTTTTCAGGTATTCTCTCCCAAAACTCTTTTTTATCATTGATAATAATAGGCACAACCTGATGCTTTCTTTTTATAAATTGCATAGTATTCATAAAATTATCCATAAATTGAAAATCAGACACAAATACAAGCATACTCGGTTTTGATAACATACTATAAATTTTTCTAAGAACTCCATCAAAATACTTTTCTTTATTTTCACCACTCGTTTTAAGAATATTTATATATTTATCAACGAGCCTTGAAGGAATAGTTTCATTTTTATTGGATGATACATAAAACAAAATATCATTATCAATAAAAAATCCACCCACCCCAAATCCGCTTTTAATTCCGATTAGCGAAAATAAGTATATACTAAATAAAGTTTGAAATAACTTTGTTTTTTCTTTTCTTTCTCTTACCATTCTTGAAGTCATGGATTTATTAGCATCAATAATTAGAAACATATTTTTATCTTTTTCTTCTTCTTCCTGCTTTAAATATACTTTTCCGAGATATAATGATTGAATAAAATCAACTCTTTTATTATTAAAATACAAGAGTCCGGACCTGATGGTTGAATTTATATCAATTCTTGAAATGTCGGCACCTGGGTAATACAAAATTGATTCTGCCCGTTGAAGCCCTCGTCCGTAATATATAGATTTAAAACTTCCAGAAACTAATTCTTCTGATACAAAGCCACTTTTGAAGAGCAATTTTGTTGCCAGGACTCTTTCTCTGAATAAATCATAAACAGCGTTTATATCCTTGCTCATTTTTCCTTATATCCTATATCCTTAAAAACTTCTTCGACTATATCTTCTGTATTTACTCCCCTATTTATTGCTTCAAAAGTTAGTTTGATTCTGTGTCTTAATATATCAAAAGCCGCCCTCTGTACATCGCTAATAGTTACTTCTTCCTTATCCTTCAAATAAGCATAGGCCTTACTTGCTTTTACCATTGCTTGATAGGCGCGAACCGAAGGACCAATTCTTACATATTTCTTCACATATTCATTTGAAGGGGATAGTTTTAGGGACCGGCATATACAATTGATGTAATCCTGTAAATAATTAGGAATTCCTACATCCAATATTTCATTTTGCATCTTTTTTAAATCCTCTAATGTTATCACTTTTTCAACAGGTTCATCTTCTAATCTCCGTATCTGTGAAGAATCTTCTGATATTTTAAAATTAGCATGTTCTTCTATAATTTTTTTTGTATGTTCTTCTTTTAATTCCTCTACTTTTACCATGAAAAAAAATCTATCCAGAGCCGCCTCAGCCAGAGGGAAAGTCCCTTCTTGCTCAATAGGATTTTGTGTTGCAAAAACACAAAATACTCCATCAAAATTTGGCTGAGTAAATTCTTTAAGTGATTTCACCTTTTCATTGAGTTCTTTTTTTACTTCTTTTTCATTAGGCTGAGAAGATATTCCTAATTCTTGTGAGTATTTAATTAGTTTTGTCTTATCTAATTTTTCGATTTCTTCATTATCAAGAAGTAATATTTCATCATCAATATCTATTCTTGTTATTCTTCTTTCTTGCATAACTTCTAAAAGTGCAGATTGCACCTTAGAAGGAGCCCGATTAATCTCATCTGCAATTAAAATATGACAATAAATTTTTCCCTTTTTCATAATAAAATTACCACTATTATCAATAGTCCTACCACCGATTAAATCGGTTGGTTGCAAATCCGGAGTAAATTGAATTCTTCTGCATATAATTCCACCAATCGCATCCGCTATTATTTTAACCGCTGTTGTCTTTCCTGTCCCTGGCAATCCTTCAATTAATGTATGCTCGTTGCAAAGAAGCGCAACTATCATCTTATCTATCATTCCTTGTTGACCATATATTCTATTTTTTACAGTATCACGCAGTTTAAAGATTTTTTCTTTTAATTTATTCATTACTAAACCATAATCTGAGTTATATACTCTGCTTTTTCAGAAGCCGTAAATCTCAAATATAGTAATCCTCCACC
>CAZVOT010000083.1:0-4057 GCA_964628775.1 Candidatus Woesearchaeota archaeon | reverse complement strand
ACTGAAAGAGCTGAAAATGAGTTATACCTTTCAAGATTAATTTTAAAAATGAGCGAGAAACAAGAACTGCAAAAAATAATTATTGAAACTCAAAATCCAAAAACATTTTACAGTGCAGTAATATCCCATTCATATTATTCCATTTTTTATATGGCAAAAGCATATCTTTCAATAAAAAGAATAAAAATAAAGCCTCCAAATGAACATAAAAAAACCTTTTTACTCTTTAAGAAATTTGCAGATAGAGGAATTTTGGATAATGAACTTCTTAGAATATATGAAGACATTCTTATAAAAGCAGATGAACTTCTTGGAATTTTTAAACATGAGAAAGATAAAAGAGCAAATTTTACATACCAAAGATTAGCACAGGCAAATTTAGAACCTGCAAAAGAAAGCATTTCAAATTCAGAAGTATTCTATAAACACCTTTATAACTTATGCGAAGAGTAGATTAATTTTTCTTCCAATCTGATTTATTGTATTCTTCTAAAACTCTGCTATAAACATCATCCGTGTTTTTTGCTATTAAGTCCCAATTGTATTTTGTAAGGATTTTTTCATAAGCATTTTTTGTGAGCCAGTTAGAAAGTTCCTTGTCTCTCAGTACTCTTTTTATGCCGATGCTTAAACTTTCACTGTGTTCTTTCCAGACTTTAAGTCCGTCTCTTTCATGTTCAATTATCTCTCCAAGCCCGCCTGTATCAGAAACAACAACAGGTTTTCTGCATGACATTCCTTCTAGAGCAACTATTCCAAATGGTTCATATCTTGAAGGCACTACAACAACATCAGCCAAGTTAATCAGTTTTTTTAATTCTAAGTCATCTAAATAACCTGTAAATATTACCTTATCTTTTACTCCGCAATACTCCGCAATTCTTCTAAAATCATCAGTAAATCCTCCTCCTGCTATTACAAATTTAGCATCTGGAAATTCATATAAAATACTTGGCATTGCTCCTATAAAAACATCAACACCTTTTTCGTGGACAAGTCTTCCTGTAAAGAGGACAATTTTTTCATAAGGAAGAGCGTATTTTTTCTTTTCTTCAATTCTGTTAAAGTCTATTTCAAATTTTTTCGGGTCAACGCCGTTGGGAATAACATTTATCTTATCAAGAGGTGCCCCTAAATTGTAATGCATCTGCCATTTCATAAAATTGCTGCATGCAATAATTCTCCATGACTCAAATAAAGTTCTGCATTCAAGTTCGTGAATCATTTTCTGAAGATTATTATGAACTCCATTAAATCTTCCATATTCTGCTGCATGCATTGTTGAAATTAAAGGAAGACGAAGAGCATGCTTTAAAAAAAATCCAGCAGGGAAACTAAGCCAGTCATGAATATGTATAATATCCGGCTTTCCTATTTTTTTTACTGCTGAAATTGCTTTGTTTTGCATAAAGAAATTCATCTGCAAAGTCCATGAGACAAAATCCTCCTCAGGTATATTGCTGTTAAATCTAAAAACATGAACTCCTTCTATTTTTTCATACTCAGAAAAACCGTTTGAATTTCTTGTAATTACTATTACTTCATCTTTTCTTTTTGCCTGAATTCTGCTCAAGTCATATACATGAGAAGCCAATCCTCCTACTTTATGAGGAGGGAATTCCCATGTTAAATGCATTATTCTTTTCATTCTATCACTTTTTTATATTCTTCAATAACAGATTCATATTTTCTTGTGTTTGAAATTACTATTTTTTCTGCCGGCACCCGATAATCATGAAGAAGAGAATTAAGAGTTCTTTCATTATTTACAAAAATTTTGTCTGCAAAGTAGCAGCCATTCCATTCTATCTGCGAAACTGATTTTGAAAATTCTGTGTTTGAATAAGGATTTCTTTCTTTTTCTGTTGAATGCATAGTCAAAAAAAGTTTTGTCCCAAATGCTTTTTTCAGCGATACTGCTAGGTAGATTGTCTGCCAGTCATTTGCGTGTATTATATCAAAATTTTTCCTGTTCATTATTTCTGATGATACTCTGGAGAGTTCCAATCCAAGAGTAAGATTCCAGTTGAGAAAAGAGAGATTTTCTTTTTGCGGGTTTCCAATAAAATGAACTAATACTTTTCCTTGTTCTCTTATTTTTCCTATCTGCCAATTGTCGTAAGAAACTGCTTCTACATCTATAATTTCTGAAAGATACTGAGAAAGCATATGGGCGTATTCCCCTATTCCTGAAATATTTCTTGGCAGAAATTCGGTTGAAATGATTAAAACCCTTTTTTTCACTTGAATATTTAAGAATAAATAACCTTTAAATTTAACTAAATATTAGATTTATTATGGTAATTGATACATTCACTATTGGTTTAGTTATAATGAATATCGGTTTCTTGATGCAGATAAAAAAAACTTTTTTAAAAAAAGAGGAAGGATTTGATACTCACTTCTTATGGCTTTATGCTCTGGGTGGTGTTGTATGCGCCTATGCTGGTATTGAGGCAGAGACTTATTTGAATTCACTTCTAAATGTTCTGATTGTCTCTTCAGTCTTAATGCTTGCTTTCAAGTTTGGCGGTAAAGAAGAGAAAAAGACAATAAAAAGAAGATAGAAAACAAAACCTTTTTATTATTCACTTATGTAAAAGTTTTTATGGTTGTATTAAAAAAAGCTCCTGACGACAAGTCATTTTTTCTACAAGATATGCCATTTCATACTATTGCAGTTGCAAAAGATGTTAGGGAACTTTTAGTTGAATTGAAAAAAGCACCAAGCGCTGTTGTTGCACATCATTTGCGTTCAGGAGAGAATGATTTTGCAAATTGGATTGGTGGAGTTTTAGAAGAGAAAAATCTTGAAACAGAACTTAAAAAAATAAGGCTTGATAAGGATTTAGTTCTTGCTAAAAACCAGATATTAAATGTTCTTGGAAAAGCAGTTTATTCTCCTTTCCCTGAAAAAGACAAAAAACCTTTTATAGAACCAAGAAATCCTAGAAAATTACTTTTATAGTTCCATCTTAATTTCATTTTCATAAGGCATTTTTGGCTTGTTTTCTTCCATTTTCTTTTGATTACTTCTTTCTATTTCAAGAAGCCAGTAAGGAGTTTCTTCTTCAATGCTTAAAGGCATTGTCTTTTTTTGTTTTTTCTTTTTTTTATAATTCCAGATAAGATTAGTTAAAATTTCTGGTATTGGGAGTATATGTTCTTCAATTGAATCTTCCAGACACTCTTCTTCACTTTCAGCAATTCTTTTTCTATATTCAATAGGATTTAAAATGTTGGGAATTTTATATGCAATCCTCATCATTAAATTTGCGGGCGATTCTTCTTCAGCAATTCTTTTTCTATACAAAAAAGGCAGACATTCTGAAATTTTACAAGCCAAGGTGCATCACTCTTTGAATTAATAATAACCTCTTTTTAAATCTTTTTTTTGTATGATAATCAGATTCTCAGAATATTTTTTCTTTTCCTGTCAAATTCTTTTTCGCCTGCTATAAATGGTTTTGTAACATCAATTCTTGGCATTTCTGCTGATTTTAAATACTCAGGACCCAAGTCCATTTTGTTTTTCATTTCAAACAGTTCAAAAATATTATTTGCAGGAAAATTAGGAGTAGTTATCTCTATTTTCAGTTCTTTTCTATCAAAAGGTGATAATATATTTTTCTTTGCCATAATTTAGAATTAGCTGTATGGATTTTTAAATATAATGATTTGGCAGATGTATATTCTCTTTGGGTTTTTAACTTAATAATCTTCAGGATATTTTTTGCTTTTTTGTTTCCTGTTATTTTTTT
Source organism: Candidatus Woesearchaeota archaeon (assembly GCA_964628775.1). GTDB lineage: Archaea > Nanobdellota > Nanobdellia > CAZVOT01 > CAZVOT01 > CAZVOT01. Next base: position 296 of record CAZVOT010000083.1, on the reverse strand, counting down.
TATTCTGATAAAAGCATAAATTCCCAAAATCATAAGAATAAATGAAAAAATATTATATAATGAATCTAAAATTACTTTTGTTGTATCATTTTCTAATTATTCCTACATCAATATTATATTTTCTACACTTTTTAATTATCTCTCCTAAATAAGGGATAATTAAAGGTTCGCCTCCAGAAATTATTAGACCAAAAATTTCAAGCTCTTTTAATTTATCTATAACTTTAAATTTATCTTCTTTAATTAAATTTTTAGAGAATTTACCCCGATGCTCTGCATCGGTTGGGATAAATCCA
>CAZVOT010000082.1:0-4059 GCA_964628775.1 Candidatus Woesearchaeota archaeon | reverse complement strand
ATTATTTAGAGGAAAATAAAATTGCCACTCGAATGCTTTTTGGCGGTAATTTAACTAAGCAACCGGCCTATCAAAACACAAAATATAGAATTTTTGACTCCTTAAAAAATACAGATTTAGTGATGAACTATCTTTTCTGGATAGGCGTCTACCCGGGAATAAATAAAGAGATGCTGGATTATGTAATAAAAAGTTTTGAGGAGTTTTTAGGAAAATATACATAATACCAATAATAAGTCAATTTTATGATAAAAAATTTAGTAAATAGAGTTCTGTCAAAAGAGATGTGTTTAAAGATAAGAGGAATTCAAAGTATACTTAAGAACAAGCTTCAAGGTCTTCTTCGGAATTCTTATAGTCAATATGGCGAAGATGTCATTATTGACAAATTATTACACTATCCGCAGAATGGTTTTTATATTGATGTTGGCGCTAATGACCCCGATATCCTGAATAATACGAAGAGATTCTATAAACGAGGATGGTTCGGGATTAATATAGAGCCTGATGTTAATAAATTTAAGAAGATTAAAAAATACCGAAAAAGAGATATTAATTTATGTTGCGGAGTTGGAAGTAAAAATGACCAACTCATATTTTATAAAATGTCGCATGATACAATTTCTACTTTTTCAGAAGCAACTGCGAGGCAGAGTGAAAAAGATGGCTATAAAGTTTTACAGAAAATACCATTAAAAATAATCACTCTAAAGGATATTTGTGATTCTTATATTAAAGATAAAAAAATCGATTTTATGTCCATTGATACCGAAGGATACGATATGGAAGTATTAAAAGGTAATGATTGGAATAGATATAGACCCAAACTGATTTGTATTGAAGACAGGGGGGGGCGCTATGATTCTTTTTTAAAAGAGAAGGGATATTCGAAGGCATTGTTTAATGGTTTGAATAGTTTTTTTATTGACACGATAAAAAAGGGAAAATATGAATAAGCCATTATTGAGTATTTGTATACCAACTTTCAACAGAGTTTCCTATCTTAAAGAATGTTTAGATAGTATTGTTTGTCAATCTGATGATAAGGAGATTTTTAGCAAAACAGAAATTGTAATTTCCGATAATGCCAGCAGAGATAATACTCAAGAATTAGTCAGAGAATATCAAAAAAGATTTCATAATATCAGATATTTTAGAAATAAGAAAAATTTGGGTTTTGATAGAAATGTTGATAACACGATTACTCTGGCTTCTGGCGATTTTTGTTGGACATTAGCCGATGATGAAGAGATAAAAAAAGAAGAATTAAAATTTCTTTTAGAAACAATAAAAAAACATCAAGAAATTGCTTACATTGGAATGGAAAGATTAAAAAATGATGATAAAATTGAATATTTTAAAAATGGAAACGAGATTCTAAAGACAGGCAATTTACCACCGGGAGGATATTTATCTTTTAATATTTTTAATAAAAAATTCCTTCCACCTAATCATGAAAGATACTACGATAATTTTTGGCTTCATTATTCTTTAGTTATGGAAATAATTGCTAAAAACCCTTTTATTATTATTAAAAATATTTTAAAAAATAAAGAAACATTTGATTATTCGTGGAAGAAAGAAGGGAAAAAAGGTCATTGCTTTACCACGTATAGATATTTAAAGAAAATTATTCAAGATTTACCATTGTTTGGTTATGAAAAAAAAGGTGTAAATAAAATATTAAATGGTTTCGCCCGCGGGCTTCCCAAAACCGTTGCTTCAGCTAAAATTTACGGGTTAGAAACTTCTTGGGAAAATTTTGTTTTATTAGTTAAAGATTTTTATCACTATCCTTTATGGCTTTTTTTATCAACGATTGTTTTTTTAATTCCTACTCCAATTTTTAAATTTTTCAAAAAAATAAAAACAAAATTTTTTTGAATAAAATGCAAAATAAAAAAATTGTGGTTTTAGACCACGGTAATTCAGATTTAATGGAAAATAAGATATTTAATCCTGATTTGGCGAAAAAAGTTAGTCATACTATTTTGCCGACTTGCTATTTATATCAAGAAGCGCAAAAACAAGGGATTCAATTCGTCACCTCTGATATTTTTTTAGGTCTAAAAGAAAAGCCAAAAAATACTTTATTGATGAGTCATCTGAAAACGGCTTATACTGAAAAACTTATATTTCAAGGGGCAAAACCGATTATTCTTACCTGTCAGGAATCTCCTGTTATTGCCACTCATTTTTACATTAATCTTAAAAAAATTAGTAGTTTATATAAGCATTCTTTTGTTTTTGAAGGAATGAAAAAAAGATTAAGCAAAAAAACCATTTATCATCAAACATTTTTTGTTCAGCCGTATAATTTTGAAGATTTTAAATTCCTTGAATTTAAAAATAAGAAATTTTTGACAATGATTTCCAGCGCGAAAGATTTAAAAAATTATAAAAAAATCATTAAAACTTTAATTTTAAAGTTGATGTATAGTAAAGAAATTAAAGAAATTTATTCGGAGAGAATAAAGGCAATAAAATTTTTTTCTCAAAAAACAAATTTTGACCTATTTGGTTTCGGTTGGGGTAAAAAAAAGTTTGATAAATTTACTAATTTAGCGATAAAAAAAACTTATCGAGAAACAATAAGTGATAAATTAGAGACGTTAAGGAATTATAAATTTGCTCTTTGTTTTGAAAATGCGGTCTTTGAAGGATATATAACCGAGAAGATTTTTGATGCGATGTTTGCCGGATGCGTGCCTATTTATTATGGAGCGCCAGACATTAAAAAATATATTCCTGAGAATGCATTTATTGGTTTAAGGGAATTTAAAAATTATGAGGAGCTAAATGATTACTTGCATTCTATAAATGAGGAACAGTACCAAGAATATCTTAAAAATATCCAGAAATTCCTATCTTCTGAACAATACTATAAATTTAGCCAAGAATACTTTGCCAAAGAAATTTTAAATATTTTAAATCAAGAATTTTTTAGAATATGAGCAAAGTTTCAGTAGCGATATTAACCTATAATCGAAAGGAATATCTAAGAGAGTGCCTGCAAAGTGTTTTAAATCAAACTTTCAAGGATTTTTTGATATACATTTTTGATAATGCTAGCAATTATGATATTGAAGGATTTCTAAAAGAATTTAATGATAGAAGGATTATTTTATTAAGAAATCAAAAAAATTTGGGTGAGCAGAAAAACTATGAGCGAGTATTCAATTATAAATTTCCTTCAGAATATCTGATGATGTTTCACGACGATGACAGTATGCATCCTTTATTAATTGAGAAAGAGGTTAATCTTTTAGATAATTATCCCAATATGGCTCTTGTTGGTAGTGGCTTGAGATTTGTTAAAAACCATAAAAAAATTTCCTCTTTTTCAAAGATAAAAAAGAAAGATAATTTTTTCATCTGCAACAAACCAGCTGAATTAGTAAGATTGATACTTAGGGATTTTGATCTCTGCTATGATTCGGTAATGTATCGGGCTAATTTTTTAAATATTATTGCAGAAAAAACTAACTCATTTTATTACAATAGATTTTTCAAATGGTCTGACCGACCCTATCTAATAGAATTAAACAAAAAAGGAGAGGCAGGAATTATAAAAGAAAAATTGGTAAATTATCGAATTCACCAATCTCAGGATTCTCAAGCAGAAGCGCAAGATAAAGCCGATTATTTATTTAACCTTTTCCTATTTTATAAAGAAAATTTACTACAGCCCTTGTCTAAAGAAGATAAAAAATTATTTTATTCTTTCAGTACCAATAATTTAATTTTATCTGCTTTTTCTTTTTCAAAAAATTGGCAAGAATATAAAAAATTCTTAAAGGAAGCAAAAGAAAAAGATGTTTTTGATTTGCGATATCTAAACCCGAGAGGCGTTTATTATTTTTTAAAAGGAATAAAAAGATTATATTTCCGGAAATAAAATGAAAAATTTAACTATTTTAACAATTTCACCAGGAGCTTCTTTTTGGGAAAGATTTTATCTGTGGTTCAAAAGATATCTCAAGAACCATCTTTTTTATTATGGAGGACCGGAAGCAGTTTTGGGGAGTTTAATTCGAGGTTTTAAAATATTAAAAGTTG
>CAZVOT010000081.1:0-4084 GCA_964628775.1 Candidatus Woesearchaeota archaeon | reverse complement strand
AAATATCTTCATAAAGAAAAATTAGATAAAATTCTAAATTTAATGATTGGAGAAATTAGTTTGCCATTCTATTATAATCTTCATAAATTAGCAAAAACAAGGAAAAATGTTTCTATTCCAAAAATAAATTATTTAATTGAAAAATTAAAAGAAAAAGGGTACAAGGCCGAGAGAACACATTTTTCCCCTCAATCCTTAAAAACAAATGCGCCTATTTCCCTTCTATTAAAACGCCATTAACTATTCCATCTTGTCCTACTCTGTTGGTTACTTTTACTTTTCCAACTTCTGTATTTAAGACAGTATTTTTAGTAATAATATTTCTTCTTACAAAATCAGGGTTGTGACTTTCAAGAACTGCAAGAATCTTAGCTTTTTTGATTCCTTTTTTAGTAGAAACATTGACATAAGTTGCTTTTTTCAACTTTAACCTTTTAGTTCCTCCTCTTGTTCTTTTTTTATCTCTCTGTTCTTTTTCAGATACTCTGGTTGCAGTGAATTCCCCGCCAATATGCATGAGCTTCTTATCTCTATGCTTTCCGCCTCTTCGTCCTCCAGTTCCTCTGGAAACTTTCTTTGTATGTGGTTTATGATAATTTTTCATGTAGACTCACCATTAAGGTTAATTTCTATAGTCCTAACCTTTTATAAATCAATTCCTTGTCGATAGGAATAGGCACTCTTAGCACTTCATGGACGAATAGGAACATTTCTACAAATTCCTCTTTATCTTTGGTTACCATCTCAGCCATTTTCTTAATTGTAAAATCCTTTCCAATCAATTCATAGACTAATACCCCGGCTCTTCCAAATCTCTTATAAATTGAATAAACATCATCCCCATATTTTTTCTGAAGTTCTTGTCTTGTTAATGCTTTGAGCATAACTGCATTTTTTTCTAATAAGAAATTCAATACTTTATTTACTTTATATAACGGAATTCCAGTATCTATCGTAAGTTCAATAACATTCTTTTTTCCATCTATTTTTCTGGCTATCCTTGATCCATCCTCTCCAAATTCAAACATAATTCTTGCTTTTAATTGTACAGATTTTACAATATCAGAGGATACTTTTATTGGAACATCAACAGTATCCATTCCTTTTGGAGTTTTTGAAAGCATTGCCTTTTCATCAAACATTGGACTGAATTTTTCTTTTTCTTCAGTAGGTTTAAATTCTGCTTTTTCTTTTCCTTTTTTAGATCCAGGATATTCTAATTTTATTATTCCCTGATCTTCCATAAAATCAAGTATTTCAACTAATTTTGATTCGGTAAGTCCAGTTTCCTGCATTATTTCTTCTGCACTTTTTTGTCCATCTATTAAAGTATAAACAGCAAATCCAATTTCTCCATATTTATCTCTTATTATTTTTTCTACAGGAGTTTCATCATCATCTGAATGTGTTTCTTCTGCCTCCTCATCTTCATCCGGAGTTATTGCATGATCAACTGTTTCTGGTTCAAATTCAACATCTTCTTCAGGTTCTTCTTCTACTACCTCAGGTTCTTCATCTTCTTCAGCAGGAGGTTTTGGTTTTTCTTCTTCATCATCCTGTTTTTCAAATTTAATTTCTTCCTCTTCTTCATCAGGTGGTTTTTCTTCTTCATCCTGAGGTGTTTCTTCCTCTTCTTTTTCAAATTTATTTTCATCTTCTTCAGATTCTTTTTCTTCTACTACTTCAGGTTCTTCATCATCTTCAATAGGTTTTATTTCATCTGAGATTGATTTAATTTCTTCTTCAGGTTCTTCATCTTCTTCAGCAGAAGGTTTTGGTTTTTCTTTTTCATCATCCTGTTTTTTAAACTTAATTTTTTCCTCTTCTTCATCCTGAGGTGTTTCTTCCTCTTCATCATCAGGAGGTGCTGGCTTTTGTTTTTCAAATTTAATTTCTTCTTCAGGTTCCGGAGGTTTTTCCTTTTCTTTAAGTGGTTTAAGATCTTCAGGAAGATCAGGTAAATCCTCTTCGTTCATATCTTTCTTAGTTTTTTTTGTTTCTTCTTCAACGGCAATAAGTTCAATCATTCCTGCCTTTTCCATATACGCAAGAAGTTCTGCAAATTTATCTGCTTTTATTTTTACTTTTTTTCTTATTTCTTCAGAAGTTTTTTTGTTGTCTATATATTTATAGGTCTGCAATCCAATTTCTCCATATTTCTTCAGAAGGAGATTTTGATTTTTAAATCTCTGTAATGCGGTAGTATCTATTTTCTTTATTTTATAATCTATATCTTTTTTCATGAAAGCACGTAGATTTTTTTTCTTCCATAATCTTTATTAAGGATATGGAAGAAATACCAATATGGAGTTTGACGAACTGCTGATCAGCACAGGTGTAGATAGGCTCATAAAACTAGTTAAACAAAAAGGAACTATAGAACTTACCATTGCTGCAAAGCTGCTTAAAGTTTCTATACCTAATGTTCAGGAATGGGCTCAGATCCTCGAAGAAGAGGGTTTAATCAAAGTAAAATATCATCTTACTCAAAGTTATTTGGAATGGGTAGAACCTACTCAAGAACAAATAAAACAAGAAACTGAATCCTTTTATTCCGAAAGATCTGACCTGGTTGGGGAAATAGACAAAATAAAGAAAAATTTAGAACCAGAAGAAGTAGACATTAAAGAATTGAAAAAATCCATAAATTCTCTTTATGAGAAATTAGCCCCAAAATTCAAGGATTTAGAGGAAAAAACAAAAGGTTTGAAAGGAACCAAAACAGTTCCTTCGACGAATTATGCAAAACACATATCCGAATTAAAATCTTTAAATGGAAAAATTTCTGATTTGGGAGATTCAGTTGAATTCATTAAATCACAATTGGAAAAATTAAAACAGGATTTTGCAACTAAATCAGTTAAACCTGGAGAAATATCCTCGTTAAATACAATAAAAGTAGATATTACTAAATTAGATGATAAATTAAAAACTCTTGAAGATCGTGCATTAAAAACAATTAAAGGACTTCCAAAAGGAACAATTTCTCCTATGAAATTTGGAAAGGAATTAGAAAATTTTAAAAATTTATTTGAAAGAATAAAAAGAGAAAATTCAACTATCCGTTCAATAGTAAGGGATTTGGGTTCTAAAGGAGAAGTATTAAAAACCCCAGGAAAAAATATTAAGAAAAAACATGCAGAAATTCAGGGACTCCAAGCAGAAATGAACAAACTTTCAAAACAAGCCGATTCATTAAGAAGTAATTTTGATTCATTTTCAAAAAGATTGGATGCAGAGAAAAAAGGAATTGCCCATCTTTCAGAAGTTATGGATCTTACCAAAGAAACTTTATCTGGATTTTCATCCCCATCAGAATTAGCAAAACATCTGAAGGAATTAATGGATCAGGAAAAAGCAATTCAAAAGAAATTATCTGAACTTGAAAAAAATTCCAAATATATAACTGAAATTGGAGATGTTGTAAGAGATTTTGATGGTTTAACCAAAGAAATTGAAAACAAACAATCAAAATTAGGGGAAGATGCTGCAGATATATTCAAAAGATTGGATGAGGAAGGTTCCACATTCAAAGTATTTCAAACTATTAAAGATCGTGCAACCAGTGCAATAGAAGAATATAACGGTCAATTAGCAACAATAAAAACTGAATTAAAAGAAATTGAAAAAAATTCCAAAACACTTAATGCAGAAATGAAAAAACAATATGATGCTTCTGCAGGAAAAGTTAATGCAGGTGAAATTGGGGATCTTCTTGGAAAATTAGATAAATTAAATGAGAAAAAAGAACTTTTGGAAGAAGTTACTTCTAATCTAACTTCATTAGATCAAAAAATGAGTTCAATAAACAAAAGAGTTGCATTATTATCTAAAGAAGCAAAATTAATAGAAATTAGAGGAGGAACAGGAAAATCCTCAGATATTCCGGTTGAACAAGAAGAAGAAATTAGAGAAGAAATTAGATTAACCAAAGATGAAGAAAGAGAATTCAGGGTAAAAAGAAAAGAATTAATGGGTATGATTAAGAAATTATGGGAAGAGGATTCATAACTTCTAGCAACCTTTTTTTATATTTTTTGATTTTGTAATATGTTTGCATTTTTCAATCATTTAAATCTCTTTT
>CAZVOT010000080.1:0-4165 GCA_964628775.1 Candidatus Woesearchaeota archaeon | reverse complement strand
TTCATCAGCATCAAGAGTAAAAACTTTTTTTTTCATTATTTTTGATATTGTTTTCATAATTAATTAGAAGTATATTCAAGTTAAAAAAAGTTTTTAAATTATTAAAAAATAATTTTTAATAAAATATATACTTTTCTTTAAAATAATCTGATTGGTATATTAAGTAATCATATCTTCCTAGATTAAGGTTGAATATATCCCTTAATCTTTCTGAATCGAATATATCCCCTCTTGTAATTCTATAGATTTTAGAATAATACTCTGCAATATTTGGGTCTTTTATTTTATTAACAAGATAACCTTTTTTATTGCTTTCATTTACTGTATCAAAATACCCCTCTGGAATATCTTTTTCATAATGTCCTGCCATTAAGTAATTTACTGGATCTAAACTTTCTTTTATATCCGGTATATATGGGATTCTGGAAAGTAAAGGGTCCCCAAGAGAAAAAGGATCAATTATGTGAAATTTAGCTCCTCCAAAAAAACCTGCAAAGCCTATATTTTTTAAAACAGCTGTTTCTATTTTTAGTCTTTTAGCCTTTCTCCCCCAGTTGGCATAAGGATAATCTGGCCAGCCGATATCTGTTCTGTATCCAAGTAAACTTGAATTAGGATAGTAATACCCTCTTTCATCACTTATCCCAGGAAAGGCGGTATAATCTATTTTCTTAGTCCCGTAGGTTTCATCAGAGAGTATTGGTGTAAGTGGAGAAGCAAAACCTAAAAAAATGATTAGTAAAGACGAAGCTCCAGCAAGTTTTTTATTTTCTATTTTTATAAAACCTAAAATAAAAATTGAAATTAAAAATGGTGCTGTAAAAAATCTCCCGCTCATAAAATCTCCGCCTATCTTAAAAATATAAATGAAATACAAAATAATCCCCATTATTAATGGATAATTCTTTTTTATTTTCATGAAAATAGATACTATGACTGCTAAAAAAATTGCAATAAGTGTTGTTGAATCCCAAAAGAGAGTAGCTGAAAAATATTTTATTGTATTTAAAAAAAGAGTTTTTCCAGACAGCAATATATTTGTCTTTGCATAAAAAGTATTTGGAAACAAACTCCCATAATAAAAAAGAGAAAATAATTCCCACGCAAAGAAAGGAATAAAAGAAAGTAGAATAATTTTCAGCCCTTTTTTATACTGTTTTAATTTTATATACTCATAAAATACAGCAGGAAAAAAGAGCAGCACCAAATCTACTCTGTTTAAAACACCGAGCATGCACATAAAAGAAAGATAAAATAACTTTTTTTTACTTTGATTAAATTTGAAATAAATAAAAATAAAAACAGCAGTAATAAGATAAGTCATTGGATTTTCAAGCCCAGAAGTGGAATAATCAATAAATGCTTTTGAAAATAATATAAAAATAAGTCCAATTAATTTCGAATCAAAACTAACTGAGAATTTTAAAAAAATAACAATGGAGATTAAAGAGAGAGTTATACTCGCAAAAATTGATGTAAGAAATATCTCTTTTGTAATGGAATAAAAAAAAAGTATAAAAAACATCCACAAAGGATGGGTATATGTCCAAACTCTTTCAGAAATATTCCATCTAAGTCCATAACCTTTAAGAAAATTATCTGCTGTTCTGTAAGTTATATACGCATCATCACAAACCCAAGCACATCTAATAATTACAAATACTATCAGAAGAAATACAAAAAAAAGAACTGCCTTCTTAAAAAAATTATTGTCTACCCTGATATTTTTTCCTCCTATTTTCAGATTAATTATCATTAAAAGAATAAATTAATATTCTAATTTAAATCTTTAACCTCTTTTTAACAGCAGGCGGATTTTTTGGAAAAAACAGGTTTTTGATATTGTTTTCTTATAAAAAAATAAATTTAATATTTAATTTCAAAAAAATTAATCAGTTTCCTTTGTCATATATGTTCCTTCCAATTTGTACCCTTGTTTTCTGTAATATTCTCTAACCCCTACTCCGGAAATTATAATCATCTTATTTTTATCATATTCTTCTTTTGCTATTTTCTCTGCACCGTGCAGTAATTTTTTTCCAAAACCTAAGTGCTGGACATTTCCTTTTTCAGAAACAGGCACTTGGCTTCCATAAACATGAAGTTCTCTAATTATTGCACTTTTATTTGTAATCTGTTCCATAAAAGAACTGCCAGGTATTCTCAATCTGATAAAACCGATTATATTCTCCTTCCAATTATAAGACAAGAATACTTCATCGCCGTCTGATGCCCTGTAGTTTATTCTCTCTAATTTTGCTTCTTCTGCTATAAAATATTTATTCCCAATTTCTCTGCATCTAATGCACTGGCATTTTATTTTATTTTTATCGCAGTATTTTTTTACCTCCTGCCTCAGATTTGTATTTTTAATGCCTGCTTCAATTTGGTGAGTAGGTATATCGCGTTGAACCCTCATTATCCTGCAGTACTTTGGAATAATTCTCTTCGCCTCGCCGATTAACTTTGCTGTTTCTTCAAGTGCAGGAGGAGTATACTCTCCTTTTTTATATAATTTGTAAAGTTCAGTTCCCTTTATAACAGAAGTTGGATAAATTTTCAGCATATCTGGCTTAAAATCCTGATTTTTAAATAACTGAGAAAACATCTCCAAGTCTCTCTTAAATGAAGAGCCGGGAAGAGAAGGCATTATATGGTATAGTACTTTAAAGCCGGAATCTTTGAGTTTTTTTGTTGCTGAAATTGAAGCAGAAACATTATGTCCTCTGTTTATTTTTTTGAGTACATCATCATAAATCGACTGAACTCCAAGTTCACACCTGGTGCCTCCATAATAAAGCATTCTTCTAATTTCTGTTTCCAAACACCAGTCTGGACGAGTCTCAAAGGTCATGCCAACACATCTAGCTAGTGCTTTCTCATTTTTTTTCTGTACATCTTTTAAATACTGGAAATTGTATGTTTGTTTATCAGAAATTTTTGCAGGAAAGGAATTCATCGCCTGCAGGCATCTTGTTATAAAATATTCCTGGTAGTCCAAGTTATAACTAAGAAATGTTCCGCCCATTATTATTAATTCAACTTTAGAGGGATTGTGTCCTATTGCTTTTAACTGCTTTAATCTGTGGGATGTTTGTATAAATGGCTCAAAATTAAACATAATTCCTCTCATAGCAGCAGGTTCTTTGCCAGTATATGACTGCGGTGCATCTTCTCCTTTTGGACAGTATATGCAGTTTCCAGGACATTTTTCAGGATGAGTCATTACAGCAACAACAGAAACACCTGAAATGCTTCTGGTTGGTTTTGTTAAAAGTAAATCATGGTATTTTTCTTTAAGTTCTTGATTTAATCCGTCATAAATATCAGCATTGATAATAATAGAGGACATTCCGAATTTTTTTGAAATTCTTTTCTTTACTCTGTCAAGCTCCTCTCTTTTCTTTACTTTTGGGAGTTCTTTTATTATACTCTCAACTACATCTTTATTCATTATAACTTGGAGAAAAACAAGTGTTAAATATTTTATCAAATGAAGCTCCCACCCTCTGCAGAGCATCAGGGTAAATTCTTACAAATTTAAATTAAATTTTTTATGTGAAAAAAATCAACTTGTAATTCAAGGAAGGGATTCATCAGCGAAAATGAGTTTATATTAATTAACTTTTGAACTCATCTGCGAAACTTCGCTTCTCTCATTTTTGATGTAAAAATTGGAAATAAAGGAAGTTATTTTTACCATGCGAAACTTCACTATGCTTTGCAGCGAAAATGAAAAGACATTTTCTGGGGTAAAAATTAGAAATTAAAGAACAATTTTCACCTTTCTGGATTGAAAATTCCAATGTAGTAAACTCAAAATTTGTTATAAAATTCTTTTTAAATTTAGAAATTATTTAATTACCTATAAATATAGAAGAATTTATTTTAAAATATATGATGGGAATGTCCTTAGAACCTAAATTTAGTAATAAGTTAATTAAAAAAAATATAGGAATTTCAAAAGAAAATCAATCAATTATTTATCATTGGTTGAAAGTACCTGAAAAAAAGAGAGAAGAAATAAAAAGAGATATTGAAAAAGATTTAGAACCTATATTTGAAGCAGATACATTTAGAAATGAATTACCTGAAATTTTTAAAAAATTTGATAATTCAAAATTAACTGAATTACTAATTGATGATTTATATAAAATAAGCAGTG
>CAZVOT010000079.1:0-4194 GCA_964628775.1 Candidatus Woesearchaeota archaeon | reverse complement strand
CAAGAATAGAACTAGAACTAATTTTTTATTAATAAAAAATTTTCCAATTTTAATTTTAAATTTAAAATGTTCTAAAAATAAAACCACTGTAAAAGGAAAAAAAAACCGAAATAACTGTCCGCAGTATTCGGGTGAATAAGTTCTATTAATTAAAGGAAGAGTTATTATCGAATGAAATCCAAAAATAATGCAGGATAAAACAAAAATACCATAAATAATACTAATTCCTTCTTTAAAATAAAATAAAAGAAATATTAATAATATACTGCTTATTATTATATTTTCAATTCTTGCGTTCTCTAAGAACTTGCTTACTGCTGTAGGACTTGCAGAATAAGCACTTTTTACATATCCATCTCGCACTTCAAAACCAGAACCTAATATTATAGGGAGGTACCATATTGACATATAAATAAAACAAAAAATTATTGAAATAATTAAGGTAAAAAGTAATTTTTTTTCAAATTTAAAGAGAATTATACTTAGTATTAAAAATAACAAGAAAGGAAGAAATGTAGCAGTATGTATAAGAGATATTGATATAATTGTGATTGAGTATTTTAGATGCTCAAAAAAATCTGTTCTTTTATTTTTTAAATTATAAAATAATTCTGCAAAAAAATAAAAAATAAAAAAAGTTGCAGTAGTTCTTGGCCTGAATTCTACATCCATATTCATCAGAAATAATATAAAAAAAGCAAAAAGTGTTATTCTATTAAATTCTAATCTTTTTATTTTATAGATTAAATACATAACAAATACTCCAAAAAAACTTAAATAAATTATAGGAAATATACTTTCGGATGTTATACCTGAAATTACTGAAAATAATGCAATTAAAGATTGTTCTGAAAAAACAAAAAAAGAAGCAATATTGCCGGAATATAATTCTACAAAAGGATACCTTCCAAGTTCAATGCTTCTTGTAGGATATATATAATTATAAGTATCCATAAAAAATACGCCAGGCATTAAAAGAGCTGTCTGCAAAAAAATAAAAAAACAAACAATTAAAGGCATTTCATACATCCTTAATTTAAAAATAAGTGATAAAAGAATTCCAAAACTCAGGGATAATATGTTCAATAAGATTACATTATCATAAAAAAGATTTGCAAAAAAATTGAAAATAAAAACAAAAGATATAACCACAGAAATAAATTTTAAATATTTTTTATATTCAAATATTATTTTCTTATTCAGAAAAAATGATAGCAGAGCAGCAGTTGAAAATAAAATTAATAGGATTATCCTGTTGAATATTCCAAGAAAAATTAAAAAAGAAATAAAATATGGCGATATAAAAAGTAAAAATATAAATGAAAAAAAGAATATATCCTCAATTTTTTGTTTTTTAAATAAAAAAGATAAAATATTAACTGTCGGAATAAAAATGAGCAATATTGAACAGATGAATAAAAGTAATTGAAAAGGATTCATTCACTTCACTTCTTTTCTTATTTCAAGCAGTTCTCTTAGCATAGAAATTGAACTGAAAAAAGGTTTTATCTTTGATTTTCCGGCAGTTCTTCTTTTGAATTCTATTTCATGAAACCCAATTCTACATCCTTCTTTCTTTGCCTTGGCAAGCAGTTCAGCATCATAAGCCCAGCCCTTTGTTTTTATTTTAATTTTCTCAAAAATTTTCCTCTTCATAACTTTAAGTCCGCTCTGCGTCTCAAAATTAATTCCAAGAACAAGATAAACAGCAAATCTAAAAAGATAAGCAAGAATCCCCCTATAAAAAGGATCTTTTCTTTTCCTGATAGAAGTTACAATATCATACTCCTCCAGTTTTTGAATCATAGGAATTATCTCTTTTGGATTATATTCCAAATCAGCATCAATTATAACAATATCCTCTCCCTTCGCTTTTAGAATCCCAAAATTTACAGCAGAGCCCTTCCCAATTTCATTAATTCTGTGAAATACTTTAACTTCTTTAATTTTCTTTGCTTCTAAATAAGTTTTATCATCAGGCGAATCATCAACAATAATTATCTCATATTTTCTGTCTCCAAGAACATTTTTAAGAACAGATAAAAATTTCTCAATTATTTTCTCTTCTCTGTAAGTAGGGACAATTATAGATATCATTTTTTTACAACTCCAAAAATATATATTCCCACAAATATTATAGATATGATTATACATATTAATCTAACTGGCATTAATAAAGGGTTAAACTCAAATCTAATCTTGTTATTTCCAGGCATTATTCTTACACTTAAATAATCTGGAAGAGCCCTTATAATTTCAGTTCTTTTATTATTAACATAAACTAACCACCCCGGATGGTAAAATTCTTTTAAAATAATATACCCCTCTTGTGTTGAATTTATTTCAATTTCAATTTTCTGTGATTTTTCTTTTATAATAATATCTGTCTTATCGAGATTTTCAAAAAAATTCTGATTCTCTATCTCAAAACAATTTATACCATTATCATCATATACTGGCCAAGGATAAATGTTAACCCCATGTTCTACAATAAATTCCATAAAATTATTGCATATACACTTTTCATCTCCTGACACTTTAATTATTTCAGGAACAAAAAAAGCTCTTTTTATTTCTCTTTCATTAGTATATAAGGAAGAGTTAACGCCGTAGATTCTGTGTTGTGAAACAAACATCTCATTAAAACTTTTTTTTGTATCAAATCTAAAAATATTATCAAGTGATTCTAATCGAGTAATATTCAAATAATTAACATATCCTTTGTGAAATCCATAATCAACAAATATATATTTTACTGCAAATAAATCCAATAAATTTCTCCAGTTTTCCTTGATAAGAAAATTATTATCAAAAACAAGTTTTGAACACTCTTTTATTCTTTGTGTAAAAAATGTCTGTGTGTCAGAAAGTATAGTCCTGCCTGTTTCAGTAGCGCTGACCCACCCCGGGCTGTTTAAATCAGAAGTAATTCTAAAATACTCTTCACTATCATTTTTTATTATATCAAAAGAATGAGTCCAGGGAACAGGTGTGTCCCAATAGAAGTATTTAATTAAGGGTATAAACCCCATATTTAAAAAAAATGAAAAAACAAAAAGAACCGTAAAAACAGAGAAAAAAATAATTTTTTTATTTCCAATTAATTTTTTATCTGCTATTTCTACTGCTTTAGAAAGTAATACAGGAGATATAATAATCATTAAACATATGGGCCTCCACGCTTGTACAAGAAGACTAAATCCAGGAATTAGAAGAAGGATTCTGTTTATTCCAAAAAGATTTGTAATTATAGGGATACAGGCAAAAAATAACAGAATCTCTAAAATTAATTTTTTATTTATTATTAAATATACACTCGCAATAATAGTGATAAAAAAAGTAAATATATTGAACCATTCAAAGAACATATAAGAATTGCCCGAATCATTTAATTTTGATAAAGGGAAAATGCTTATCTTTAAACTTTCTTGTAGATTAGTTATACTGCTATTCGAATCCAGATAATTTGAGTAGAGTTCATTAATATCAAATAAAGAAGGCAGAATCCAAAAACATGATAATCCCAGCCCAAAAGAAATAAATACAAAACTTTCTTTTATCTTTTTATTACTTATTGCAATTGCTATTAAAAGAAGTATAGAAATAAATGCAACAATTGGATGCGCAAGAACAGCAAGACAAAAAACAGGAGAGTACTTCAAAGCATCTTTTTTATTTTTTGATTTAATTAATAACCAGCATAAAAAAGGAATAAAAGAGATACCAAACGCCATAGGATAAAATCCTCCCCAAGCACCCATCCACCCAAGATTAAAAAAATGATTTATTGAAGTTATTGAAATAATTAAATTTATAATTCTATTATTTGAAAATGAAATCTCATTTAATAAATAAAATACACCAATAACAGTTAAAAATTCAGATATAAAAAAAAACAAATTTATACTCAAAGATTCAGGAAGAATTAACATAATGAATGCTAAAGTTAAATGGTACAGAGGATATCTATACAATAATGTTGGACTTGAAACAAAATTATTCCAAAAAGGTATTTCAAAATTTAATATTATATTTTTTATCTGAGAAGTTCTCATCATATGCCCCAAAATATCTGAATAAGGAGGATTTTTTGCAGATAAAAAAGGCCATAAAAATAGTAGAGATAAAAAGAAAGCAAGTACAATATAAATTTCTCGATTTTTTATTCTTATTTCAATTTTTGATTTTTCTTTT
>CAZVOT010000078.1:0-4276 GCA_964628775.1 Candidatus Woesearchaeota archaeon | reverse complement strand
TTAAATAATTTTAATTTTAATATATTAATTGATGAAAAGCCCATAAAGGATATTGGAGGATCAATCCTTGAAAAAAATGATGAAGATACAGAAATACCCTCTATGGAAGAAGTAGATAATGAAATATTAGAAAGTGCTGAAGAACTCGTAACACCAACAGAAAAGGAGATATTTAGTCAGTGGGTGAGTATTAAGAATATGCCAGAAGATAATACTACTATTGAAAAAGATAATTCTATGGAATTTAGAATAAAAATCTTAAATTTAAAAAATGAAAAACGAACATTAACCTTGGAAGTTAATGGAAAAAAACAAGAAGATTTAAGTCTCCCACTTTTTAAAATGACTCCACCAGAAATTTTAGCAAGTTATAAAGATAATAAATTAGAAGTAACTTTTACATCTAAAATTAGTATAAGGACAAAAATAACGCTTACCTTAATTGACTCGGACTTCTTAGGGAAAGAACATGATTCTTATAATCTTATAAAAATAAAAAATGATGGAAAAGAGATAAAAAATTCTAAAAAATTACCATTGAATGGTACTTTAAAGCCTAACAAATCATTTAAATTTAAAATAACAGGCTTAAAAGAAAATCCAAAATTTGTAAACTTTTTAGTTACTATAGAGAACAGTAATTTTATATCCGCAAATAGAGTAAGTTTATTTGTCAAGAATTTACAGATTTATTTTGATGATACAACTAATTCATATAAATATAGATTTGAAGATTAATCAATAAACCTTGATATCCGCGCACATTCTGTGAACTCCTGGAGCATAACTACCGCACTTGACTTTTTTTTGTATTCTGATTTTTTTTCCAAGTTTTTTTGCAGATTCTCTAATAATCTCAAATTTTTGCCTGTCTTTTTCGCCTTCAAAATAATAAAAGTGAATTATTCCTTTTTCTACTACCCTGAAAGCCAAGTCAATAAAATCCATAGAAAACATAGGTATATTCATAATCAGCCTGTCTGCTTTTACATTTAATTTCTTTGCATCAAGACAGGTTATCTCCATTTTATCAAGAACTTTGTTTAATTTGGCATTTTCTTTCAAATAAAGGACAGCAGTTTTATTGATATCATTTGCAATTACCTTTCTGCACTTTGATTTCTTGGCAATTAATATTGAACAAGGCCCTACTCCTGCAAACAAGTCAGCAACAATTTCATTTTTTTTAACTTGTTTTAATATTCTCAATCTCTCTCCAGACAATCTTGGCGTGAAAAATACCTTGTTTATGTCTAATTTTAAGATAATTCCATTTTCTTTGTGAATTGTTTCAGTTCTATTTTCACCTGAAATAACTTCTACTTTTTGTATTCGTTCTATTCCTTCTGTTATTCCTATTTTTTTGGCTACAATTTTTATGCTTTTTTGGTTTTTTAGAATATTTTCAGCTGTTTTTTTTTCGTCCATTCCTTCTTTTATTTCAACACAAGCAATATCTCCAATTATATCAAAAGCACGGGGCAGTTTTTGTTCCATGGTTAATCCTACTAAAAATAAGTTTTTATATATTCTTAACAATAATTTTTATGGTAAAAAATTTTGCTGAATCAACAAATTTTATGACAGAGATGAATGATTTTTTTGACAATCTTAATGTTAAATTGTTGATTATAATCTATACTTTTTACCAGAAAGGAGACAAGATTTTTTCTTTTTTAAATTCAATTTTAAATCCTGTCAAGAATTCTTCAAATTCTAATGCTTTTTCAAATGGAACTTTAACTGCGCACAGTCCTACTACTCTGCCAGACAGTTCTTTTAATATGCCTGTTAGATTTCTTCTGCCATTTAATGCATAGTAGAATCTTGTTTTTTCTGAATTATTCAAATTTTTCAAGGAATAAGAAAAAATCACAAACGGTTTAAAACCGAAAATTTCAGAAAGATATTTTTTATCCAAGATTAAATATCCAAAAAATATACCCTGCCTTGCCAGAAAATTGCTGTTCTCTAATTCTTCAAATTCAATTGTTTTTATATCAAATTCAAAATTAAACTCTTTTTTCAGTATTAATTTTAATTTTGAAGATAGTTCTAATTTTTCTTTTAAATTCGTTTCTTCTTTTATTAAAATAGCAATATCTACATCTCTATTTTTTTCTTTTTCAAGAATAGAACCATATACTATAATCTTCCATATTCTCTCTTTTTTTTGAAATTTTTTAAATATCAATTTTAATTTTTGAGAGTGCAGAAACTCTTTTGATGTCATTTTTAATAACCTCTACATGTTTTTTTTAGTTTTAATGAATAACTTTCTTAGTATATAGAAAAATCTCTGTCTAGAATAGTATAAACTTCAGGACAATTTTCTTCTAAAATCCTGAATCTTTGGCTGTGATTATTGAGTATACTGCCTGTTTTTTTATAAATCATCAAATCAATTAGTACTGTCAAGCCCTTAAAAAATAAGGTTACTGCTGAATTAAAAGAAGATTCCATTTTTTATGAATTCCAAACTGTTTTGCAGTAAAATTTTCTCTGTTTCTTCCATGTTAGTATATATAACCAATAATTAATATTTAAGCTAATTGGTTATACATTATAACCCGCTTTTTTTCAGGTATTCTATAAAACACTCTTTTTTGCAGAAATACTTCCTGATAAGTCCTTTTTTGTTTTTAGATTCAAGAACTATTCTATCTTCTGATTTTTCAAGTTCAAATTCTTTCTGACAGTTTTCGCATTTTTTTTATTCATTTTCAGTTTATAGATAGTAATCAAAACATATAAATATTATTCATATATATATGCAAACTATGCAATTTGAAACATTTGAAGAAGCAAAGGATAAATCTGAGCCATTTCCAGAAAAAACAGAAGTTCCTGTAAAAGAAAACATTCCTGATGATGCTTTTGTTGTTGTCAGGATGAGAAAGGACATAAGAGATAAATTACATATATACAAGTATAAATACGGCTTTAAGTCAATATCCGAACTTCTTGAAAAAATACTAAAAACATTGGATTAAACTGTTGTTTTTTTATAAGTATTTTTTTAATTTAACATAAGCAGTTTTTGTTCCATTATAATTATTTTTGTGGTCATTTATTATTTCCGGCAGAAGCATAATGTTCTTTCCTTTAAGTATGGAGAGAATTTCTTTAAAATCAATTTCGCCTTTGCCTATTTCCAAGCCATCATTATCCGGATTTTTTCCCTTTGCATCGGAGATATGCAAATGAATTATCTTTTTTTTGAATTTTTTCAAGAAGTTAAGCATTGAATTTCCTTTTTGGTTTTCTTCAAGTTTTGCATGGGCTGAATCAAAACAAATTCCGAATTCCTTTTTATTCATTTTATTGAAAAAGTATTCAAAATCTTGAATATTACAGAATAATGGATTTAAAAATGTTTTATTTAT
This sequence comes from Candidatus Woesearchaeota archaeon, assembly GCA_964628775.1. Lineage (GTDB taxonomy): Archaea > Nanobdellota > Nanobdellia > CAZVOT01 > CAZVOT01 > CAZVOT01. The sequence continues at coordinate 890 of CAZVOT010000078.1, read as the reverse complement.
ACTCATATCGTGAAAAGAAAACCAACTATTTTAATGGTTGGATGAATTTTCACCTCCAAGATTTAATTCTGTTAAGTTTAAATAGTTTAATTTGTTGAATAATTGATGCTTACTCAAATGAATTTTAGATACAGAATATATCCTTCTCAAAAGCAAATTGTCAAATTGAATAAGCATATTTCTGATTGCTGTTTCATCTACAACAAACTTCTTGAAGCCAAAGTTAATGCTTACAAAACTAATAAGACTAATCTCACCCAATTTGATTTGAATAAACTCACAAAAGATTTTGATGTTTCTGTCCATAGTTAAGTTAAACAAAATATCTCCAAACGAATTAATGATGCTTTTCAACATTTCTTCAGGAGAGTTAAGGAAAAAAAAGGCAAGGTTGGTTTTCCCAGATTTAAAACTTTTGATCGTTATAAGTCTATAACTTTTCCACAAAGTGGTTTCAATTTCATTTCCGATAAGAGAATTTTTGTCAGTAAAATTGGAAGCGTTCCAATCGTTCTCCACAGAGTTCCAAACGGAAAACTCAAAACTTTCACAATCAAAAAATCTGCTATTGGTTGGTTTGCTATTTTCTCCTGTTCTGATGTTCCTATTGAGAATATTGAGGTTGAAGATAATCATATTGGAATTGATGTTGGAATTGAAAGTTTCGCTGTTTTGTCTAATGGAGAGAGGATTGAAAATCCTAAATTCCTTATTAAGTCCGAGAAAAACCTCTCCAGACTTCAAAGAAGATTGAGCAGGAAGAAAAAAGGGAGTTTCAATAGAAGAAAAGCCAGATTCAAAGTTCTAAACTTCATCAAAGAATTTTCAATCAAAGACAGGATTTTCTTCATAAAACTTCTTTCAGTTTGATTAGGAAATTTAAGATTATC
>CAZVOT010000077.1:0-4455 GCA_964628775.1 Candidatus Woesearchaeota archaeon | reverse complement strand
TAAGGTGATATGCAAACAAATGGGACAAAAATTATTTGAAATATATAAAAAAAATGACCTATAAAAATATTAAAACTAAAAACGACTTTTTACCATTTAAGGTAGGAACTATTTTTAATCCTTTAAATATAAAAATCAAAAAGAAAAGTCCTCTTTTAAAAGAAATAAAGATAGAGTATCCCACGCGTCTAAACGCAATGGCACTTGATCCTAGAAAAATAGCCTTTAATAACAATTTTGTTTATACTCCAGGTGAAATTGTATTTGTAACAAAAATCTACAAGAAAATCAATGTAAAATTAATTCCTTCAAAAAAATTAGTGATCTCAGAAAGGTCTGAGAGAAAATCTTTAATCAAGCATAGTTTTCTTTTAATGAAGAGAGCTATTGGTTTTAAAAACGGGCTATATATTGATGTCCAAAATACTACAGAAATTAGACATGCAGGATTAGGCTCGAGTGGGAGTTTAATTGCTGGTGTAGCTGCTGCAATTAATGAAATTTTTGGTAATCAAATAAACAAAGAAAAGTTAATAAGATATCTAGCTCAAAATCATGGCGAAGAAATAGATGGAAGCCCAAATTTATTAAATCCTGTCCAATGTATTGGAGGATCTGCGGCAGCCGGACTTTTTAAAAAAGGAGGATTGATAATTATTGCTGGCGAAGCAAGTATAATTAAGACGATGAATATAAACAATAATTATACAGTCGTATTAGGAATCCCAAATGATTTTAAGCAGGTGGATTCTAAAATGGCTCTCGGAGAAGAGCTTAAAAAAATTCAGGGTTTTATTAACAGCGGAAATAAATACGCTGAAAAAATTGCTTATAATGTTCTTCATTCTGTTTTGCCATCCATGACGAATAATAATCTGAAGATTATTGGAGATATAATTTATGAATATCGATACAATATGGGAAGCATCAAAAATTGTTCTTTTTTATATCAAAAATTGCCAAAACTTATGAAGAAGATCTCTTTTTTGAAAACAAAAGGAATTGCTGATGTCTTATCTATTTCATCGGTTGGTCCAACGGTTTTTACAATAACAAAAAGACCAGATATTTGCGTAGATATATTTAAAAGAAACAATTTAAATGTTTATATTACTAAAATTGAAAACAATGGTTACAAAATTAATAAAAATTTTTTAAATAATAATTCTCTTTTTAGAAAACAAAGATGTTTATGGAACAGTAAGAAGATAATCCGGCTATTTCGAGATAAAAAACCGTCAGGCTATATAAAAAAGCAATTAAAAAATATTAAAAATCCAAAAGATAAAAAAGCCCTAGATTTAGGGTGTGGCACCGGGAGATATACAGAATTGATGTTAAAAGTAGGCTTTAATGTTAATGTTCTTGATTATAGTAAGACAATGCTTGATATCACAAAGACAAAAATGTTAAAATTCTATGATAAAAACGAGGTCCGCAAAAGGTGCAAAAAGTCGTTGATAATAAATATTCCCTTCCCTAATAAGTATTTTGATTTAATCATTTCAGCAGGAGTGTTTCATCAGGCTTATTCAATAAACGATTATAATCAAGCGATTAAAGAATGTGCCAGGGTTTTAAAGAAGGGTGGTATATTAATAAGTGAGATATTCACTTCAAAAATTATCGATAAAAAATTAAAAAGGGTGGGGGCAAGAACAGTAAAAACAAAAGAAGGACTTTTTATGACCCTTTTATCAAAAGAAGAATTTATTAAAATGGTTTCAAAATATAATTTAAAATTAAAAGGCAGGACTGTTGAAAACATCAAACAAATAGAAACGGGTGTCAGGTGTATTTTAAGATCGACTTTTTATAAAAAATAAAATGAAGATTAATGAGATAAAAGTTAAAATAGGTATTTTGGGTGGAATAGGACCAGAAGCCTCAGCGAATTTTTATGAAAAATTGATATCAAAATTGCAGAAATGTGGATTGATTAAAAAAAACACAGATTACCCTCAAATTATAATAAATTCCATTCCTGCTCCAGAATTAACAAAAGATAAAATAACGAAAGAAAAGCTGAATTTTTATCTTAAGGGAATAAAGGAAATAGATAAAATGAACGTTGATTTCATAGTAATGATTTGTAACACAATACATTTATTTTTGGATGCCTTTAAAAAAAGATGTAATGCACCAATACTTGACCTTAGAGAAAAAATTTACAAAATACTAAAACAAAAAAAAGTTAACACCATCGCAGTATTAAGCACTAAAAGTAGTAATTTAGAAAATTTATATAAATTTCAAGATTTTAATTATATTTCATTGACACAACAAGATTACAAAAAAATTTCTTTAGCAATAAACGAGTTTAATATTGGAAAAAACGGAGAAAAACATAGATCAATTCTCAAAAAGATCATTTTTAAATGTTTCAAAAAGGGGGCAGAAGTAATAATTTTGGGCTGTACTGAGATAGCTTTAATGTTGGAAGACGAATTATTCCCCAAAATTGATACAATTGAGGTATTAGTAGATCTTACTGTTTCAAACTATAAAAGTTTAATTAAAAAATATGAAAAAACAAAATGAAAAATTTTTATTCGTCGTGACGAACAATGTTGGTAAATTGATGGCCGCTAATAATGTTTTTTTGAGATTTGGCATAAAAGTTAAACAGATTAAAAAGGATTATCCAGAAATACAGAAAGAAAAGAGCATAGAAATAGCTAAGTTTACAGCCATTCAGGCATGCAAAGAATTTAATGCTCCAGTCGTAAGAGAGGATCATAGTCTTTTTATAAATTTTCTTAATATTCCCGGTCCTTATACGAGCTATATAGAGAAAAGAATCTCAGTAAATAAATTGCTAGGAATATTAAAAAATCAAAAGGACAGAGGCGGTTATTTTGAGATTGCTGCTGCGCTTGCCATGCCAGAAGGATTTGTAAAAGAATTTGAATTTAGGGTTCCCATTTTATTCGCAAAAAAGCCAAAAGGAAGTTTGTCAGGAGGGTGGAATAGAATTTTAAAATTACCCGGCAGTAAAAAAACATTCGCAGAGCAAAAAGAAGAAGAAAATTTAAATATCTGGAATAAAAATTACATAGCTATCGCAAAATATCTTATTAAATATTATGAAAAAAACAAAATTAATTCAATTGATCGGAATACCGGGCGTAGGAAAAACTTATTTACTTAATTTATTCAAGAAAACATTTAGAACAAGTATTAATTTAATAGATTTTGGAGAAGAGCTCAGGAAGATAACAAAATTTGTTAGACAAAAAATTCGGACGAGAAAACAATTTAAAAAAGATGAATATTATTCGCAATTACTACTTAATAAAATTTTAAAGTCTAAACTGCCAGCAGTGATTACTTCTCACCTAGTTTTTAAAAGGAACAAAAAATATTTGTATTCTTTCAATCTAGATAAACGCGCAAATTGTATAGCATATATTCATCTTTTAGCTCCGGCTAGAGAAATTCTAAGAAGAAAAATAAAAGATAATAAACAAAATTTAAAAAAAAGACCTTTTGAAAGTACAAAATCAATAGATGAGCATCAAAAAAAATCATTAGAAAAAACAATTGAAATCGCTGATAAAATAGATTCTCCTGTCTTTGTCATTAAAAATATTTTTCGTTTAAATAAAACTAATTTGTTATTATTATATATTTTATTTAAATATTTCCTTAAAAATGGTAGTAGAAAAAAATATGGAGAAAAATAAAAACTATAATAAAAAATTGAAAAAATATTTCAATTTGTGGTCTAAGATATATCAAAATAAAATTGATCGTTTATTCAATTCTTTTTCATATCTAAAATGGGCATTGAAGCAAATATGTACACATTTAAGCATAAAAAAGGATAGTAAGGTTCTTGAGCTTGGCTGTGGCGGAGGAAATTTTTTAGAGAAAATAAATGCATATTTTAAGGGGAAGGGCTATTATATTGGTCTTGATATTTCTAAAGAACAAATCAAATTAGCCAGAGAGAAAATACAAAAAGATAATATCAAATTTATACAAGGTAATATGATAGATCTGCCATTTAAAAATGATTCTATTGATTACATTGTAAGTTGCTCTTCTCTTCATCATGTCGCAAATAAAAAAAAATTATTTTGTGAATTGCATAGAGTGTTAAAAAATAACGGGAAATTGGTATATTGCGATTTTTTTCTTGAAAATAATAGCGAAAAATATACAAAAAAAGTAAAAAAAGTAAGAGATAAATCAAAATGGTCTAAAAAATTTAGTGGTGATATCCAAAGGGCATATAATCTAATGCCTGAATTCTTAAAAAAAATGCATCCAACAGATTATTACATAGATCCGTATAAAACAAAAAAAATTCTTCTTTTGAACGGATTTAAAAAGTGTGAAATAATTTTAAGTCCAGACACACGATTTGCTGGTATTTCTGCTCAGAAGCTATTAAATATTTGAAAAATTATGAAAAATATTGAGATAAAAATAGCTATCAAAAATAATTCT
>CAZVOT010000076.1:0-4497 GCA_964628775.1 Candidatus Woesearchaeota archaeon | reverse complement strand
ACGCTCTCTTAATCGCGGATTTTTAGGATGCTAAAAGCGGCTTATCTCCAATCTTCAGATTGAAGATAAGCCGCTTTTCTGCATAAAAAATACGTGGCAAGCGAATTTTCGCGCCAGACACTAACCCTTTCAGTTAGCGTGTGGAATTGAAATCAACGGCACATAAGGTTGCTGTTACTTTTTAATTCTACTCTTTATTATGCCTGCCTTATTTAATTTTAAAATAAAATATCTTGTCTCTTTTATATCTTTTTCAGATAAGGATTTGAAATTTTCTTTGCATCGTTTAAGTATTTGCTCAAAATCGACTTCTTTTTGCATTTCCTTTAGAATAAGATAAGCAGGAATATTGAGTTCATAAAAATAGTATTTATTATTCTTGTTTTTGGCCAACATAAATGCTTTATCCTGAATGAATGTAAAAATTGCATCTTTGCTAATTGAAAAATAATTTTTTTTATTGAATATTTTTGAAGTCATCTCGTATCACCTTTTTTACTGCATCATCTTTTCTAAAATATAAAAACTTTACTGGAATCTGTTGTATTAAATCAGAGTAATTTAAAAAAACATCATTCATTTCATCGGTAAATGGATGTGTATATTTATTATCATTTAAAAATATAATCTTAAAAGCATCTGCCTTTGTTATAAATATTGTTCTATTGCACCTTAATTTTTTTAACAAGTAAATTATTTTTATTGGGCCATTTAGGTAATTATATCTTTTGTTTGTTTTAATGCTTGCAAAAGGTGAAGAAAAAGCATAAAAAATGTTATTCATTTTTTTAACAATAATCTCATTATCATGCAGAGTTCTTCCTTTTATGAGTTTAACTATTGTGCTTTTGCCAGAGCCAGACGTTCCAGAAAAAATAATCACACTGTCATCAAAAAGGACTGCAGATGCATGCATAATTATACAGTTATTTTTTTCTAAAAAGTGATACGCTCTAACTCTTATCCAGGAAATTAGAATATGATCGATACTTTTTTGTGAACTCATTTTTTCTAATTCATCTGTATTCAAATCTAACAGTTTATTTTCATTAACTCCCTCGTGCTGAGACAAAAATTTTTTTGAACCAATGTAAATCTGTACTTCTTTAGCTCCTGTCTCTTTAACCAGAGATGAACTGTTTATCGGAATAACCATTTTTTTTATAATTTTAAAATATTTTCTGTCTTCAATAATCATCACTAAGATGAATCCGGGCAAATAAACTCTAATTTTGTATATCTTACCTACTTTTTTCATTTTACCATCCATATTTTATTTTTTCTAATACCAACTGAGGAAAAGATTCTTTATCTAAACAATATTTGCATTGTCTTCGTCCCAAAACTAATTTGCTGATTTTTTCATCATTCCTTTTAAACATTTCTTTTAAATCACTTTTTAATAAGTTCCCCATTATAAAAGCATTTGTTCCGCAGCAGGACAACACATTTCCGTCAGGTAAAACAAAAATACTTTTAAGCGGCATTATGCACCCGCCTCTCAAATTTTTCTTACTTTTTTTTAATAACTGATTTAATAAATCAATTGTTGCTTTCTTTTGATTTAAATTATTAAATATACCTCTCTCTTCTTTTTTGATGAATTCGATTGTTTTGCTAAGCTGTCGTTTTTCCAAGGGTAATTCATGAAAATTTAATAGGAGAACGTCAGTAGTCAGATGCAAATTAATTTTAATATTCATCTTTTTAAAAAAAGAAAAAATTTTCTCTAATTCTTCATAATTATATGAAGAGAGCAGCACATTAACTTCAACATTTAAATCATGCTCTTTTAAGAAAAAAATATTTTTTATAATTGTGTCTGATTCTTTTTTACCTCTTATTTTAAAATAATTCTCAATAGAATCCAACGAAATCACTATTTTTTTAAATTTTTTGAAGGTTTTAAGCGGGTATCTGCGTATCAACGTTCCATTTGTAATTAAATTCAATTCAAACCCTTGAGAGAAAGCATAATTAACAAAGGAAATAAAATTTTTATTCATTAATGGTTCTCCATAACCACTAAAAACCATTTTTTTAATTCCTACTAATTTAATTTTTTTAACTATAATTTTAAAATCTTTGAAGGACATATCATTCCTATTTTTCATTTTCCACACAGAACACATTTTACATCTAAGATTACATCTGTTGGTTATTGCTATTGCCATAACTTTCAACAATCTTTTTCTAAGAAGATCAATGAATATCATAGTCCTTACTTAAAACCAGTCAGTTTTATTAAATATTCTCTTATTTCTTACTTTTTTATAAACCCTTAATGCATTAATAAATTGTGCTCTTCTTAAATCACAATTATTATTTTTCTCCGGAAAAAAATTTTTATAAGAACGATAATTAAGCCCGACACAAGGGCCAGGGCAATATTTTCTTATCAAACAATTTTTACATATGCTATTTTTGTAATATTTATGATTAAAATATACTGCACTTTTACTGAATAAGGTATATTTTTTAATATTAATCTTACTTATGTTTCCCATATCATATCCTTTTTCAAAATTTCCCCTCGGAACAAAATGCAAGCAGGGATACACCTTACCATCTGCGTCCACACTAAATCCCTGCTTTAATGCTTCAACAAGCGCCGGGCAAATATAAGATAGACTCTTTCCCCCTTTTTTATTTGTCCTGTAAATATCATTGAATATAGTTTTTATTGATAAAAATGGCGGAGTTTTTTTATTAATTTTTATAAAATTATCCGCCCAAGAAAAGATATATGAATAAATCCTTTGAACATCTCTTTTTTCAACAACCATTTTATTAAAATCCAAATTAAAGTCAACCCGCTTAACATTTAAATTAATCAAAGCATTGAAAAATTCCTTAAGGTATGATTTAGAAATGTTTGCATTTACCGGAATTACGGCATTTACTGTTATTCTATCTTCTTTAAGATTTTTTTTAAGTAGATCTAATCCCGCCATTACTTTTTGATATGACGCTCGGTTCCCTTTTAAAGGCCTGTTTCTGTTGTGCATACTCTCTGAACCATCTATGCTGATCTGAACAGAAACATCATATTTTTTTAAAAAAATAACATTCTCCGCATTTAATAAACTTCCATTTGTTAACACAAGAACAGATGCTTTTTTTCCTTTAATTTTTTTTAGCTCTTTTATAAGATATTCTACAATTTTAAAATTTAAAAGAGGTTCCCCGCCAGCAATTATTACTCTGAACTTTCTTTTCCGAACTTCTTTTTTAATAAAAGTTATTATCTTTTTAGCAGTACTCAAACTCATAAGAGTAGAACCTCTAAGGTCACAATAGCTACAATTAAAATTACACTCTCTAGTGACTAATATTTCAATATTAAAGGTCCGTGTCATTTCAATTTTTTTATACAATCCAGAATAAACTTTTTATGTCATAATCGGGCTTACTGAGGTTCCAATGGAGAATTCAGTTACTTTTTGATTGGTTTTTACATTTAACTTTTTGATTTCCGGTTTGGAAAATTTAATTTTTTTATGCATTCTAACACCACCAAGTATTGGAACGAAAATGTCTTTTTAAACTTTTCCTTTTATTGCTTTAACTCTGTGCCAGTAAGATTTAAAATTTATGAAATTCTGCCGATAACATTACCTGAGAATTTTTTTTCAGTCTCATCCCACCTAAATATGTGAACAACTCAATTAGGATATCCTGCGGCGAGTGCAACTTCATTTTTGCCATCATCTAAATCGTCTATTGTGAGCCCTTTCCTATTTTACAGATAATCTTTAAAACTTATTAATACTTATTGATACTATTACTCAGCTTAATTAAATGAGAATGAGAAAAAGAATATGAAACAGTTGATAAACGGATTTTTTTATTAATCTTAATAATTATACCAGTTCTCATTTTTTCTTGTAAGATAACTTGCTAAATAACACAAACTTAAGGAGACATCAAGATTACGACCGATATAATAAATTGGAACCCTAAATAACAGTATTTTCATGATTAGACAAAACAAACATTTATAAAAATATCTGTGTTTTTTTTGGTTTATGCAAATCAGTTCAAAACACGGCAGTAATCGTAATCTCCTTTTATTCTTAATTATTCTGATGGCCATTTGTGCAATTTATCTGCCTTTTAACCTCCGGAATCAGCCGGATAAGAGCAACGTTCAGTTGTGCAAAGATTGCAACATCATAGTCATTACTGTAGATGCGCTTAGGCCAGATTACCTTGGCGTTTATAGCAAAACGCCCAATGTATCTAATAACATTGATAACTTAGCAGAAAAAAGTTATATATTTGAGAATTGTTTTGCTCCTGCATCGCACACTGTTCTCTCAGTTACGGGAATACTGACATCTACGAATGGCTATGGTTATTCAACAAAAATTTCTTTACCTGGAACGCTTAAAAAGTATAACTTTAGAACATCTTTCTTTTCTGCAAATGGTTATCTTTCAAAAAGAAATTTTGGAGCGGGATTTGACGATTTTTATGAGCTGTGGGAGAAAAAAG
>CAZVOT010000075.1:0-4540 GCA_964628775.1 Candidatus Woesearchaeota archaeon | reverse complement strand
CAATCGCAATAAGGGTTAATCCAGATGTTGATGCTGAAACGCATCCTTATATTTCTACTGGACTTGCAGAAAACAAATTTGGAATTGATTCAATTTATGCTTTCGATATGTTTCTTGAATGTGCTAAATTGAGCAATATTGAGCTTATTGGAATTGATATGCATATTGGCTCACAAATAACCAAAATAGAACCTTTTATTGAAGCAACTTTGAAAATAGCTGAACTTTACAAAAAAATTAAAACTGCTGGAATTCCTTTAAAGCATTTTGACATAGGTGGTGGAATAGGAGTTGTTTATAATAATGAAAATGTTTTTTCACCCAAAGAATTAGCCGAAAAGTTAATCCCAATTTTTATGCAACTCGATGCCGAAATTATGTTTGAACCTGGAAGATTTTTAACAGCAAATGGTGGTGTTCTTCTTACCGACGTGCTTTATAGTAAAACAAATTCACTTGGTAAAAACTTTGTTGTAGTCGATTCTGCAATGACCGATTTACTTCGCCCTTCTCTTTATAAGTCCTATCACCATGTGCAACCAATTGAAATTATTGATAATATTAGAGAATTTATAAATAATAAACCAAACATATCTATAGGTGTATCTCATTTCCAATTTAAAAAATGTTTTGAGATAGCTGGTTCATCAAAACATCATTCAAAATTGCTTTGGAAGCTTTTTAAAATAAATTCTAAAACGTATATGGTAAGTCTTAGTTAAAATTCTCTAAAAAATAATATATTTTTTCTGGAGAAAACCAGAAATTGTCAGATTCGCTTATTTTGTATAAAGCCGTATATTTATCTATATATAATTCGGGCAGTCTATTTTTTATTATATCTCTCAATTCAATATCTTCAATTATTTTTGAAAGAAAAACATTATGTATTACAACTCCTTCATCTTCCATATCATAAAACTGATTATTATGTAATTTTATTTTATTTTTTGTAATTGATTTATTTTTAAATTTTTTTATATAAAGTCCTTCAACTTTATTTTCTTCAACTGAAAAATTAACAGCATCTATGTAAGAACCATAAGTAAAAAAATATTTTTTTCTTATTCTTTCTGAAAAGGGTATCTCTTCTGTAGATACATGAAACATTTCGTGATTAAGAAAAACCTCAAAATCCTCTTTTTCAAATATTTTTTTATTTGAATCATCTATATTTATGAATATATAATTTTTATTATTTCTTTTATATGAACATGCTATTTTAGGAAATTCAAAATCAAAAGGTACACTAAATTTTAAATTTTTAAGAAGGGAGTTATTATCAAAAAATATAATTCTGGGACTAACTGTTTTAAAATCTTTAACTTCTATTTCATTATCACACAACAGAAAAGAATCTGTTTCACTAAAATTTTCTTCTAATGTTAAAACCATTTCTTTTGCAGATGATTTAAAATCATTTTTTTTTGACAATATTCTTACTTTATTCACAGATTAAAATTAAAGAATAGATTTTTTAAATACATCTATTTAAAGCAAATATTCAATTTCTTTAAAAAATTTTAAAGTATAAGTTTTAAATTCTTTAATTGATTTTTGGACTACTCCAGGAGGGAAGTTTAAATGAAAAGCATAAAAGGAAGCGAAACAGAAAAAAACCTGTTAAAAGCATTTGCAGGAGAAAGCCAGGCAAGAAACAGGTACACTTACTTTGCAAGCACAGCAAGAAAAGAGGGCTTTGAACAAATTTCAGCAATATTTACAGAAACAGCTGACAATGAAAAAGAACATGCAAAAATATTTTTTCAGTATTTAACAGGAGGAGATACAGAAATAACTGCTGTTTATCCAGCAGGAAAAATAGGTGGAACTGAAGAAAATCTGCTGTCAGCAGCAGACGGCGAAAAAATGGAATGGGAAACACTTTATCCGGAATTTGAGAGAATTGCAAGAAAAGAAGGATTTAAGGAAGTAGCAGATTCTTTCAAGGAAATAGCAGAAGTTGAAAAAGAACATGAAGAAAGATACAGAAAACTTTTTGAGAATGTAAAAAACAATGAAGTATTCAAGAAAGAAAAAAAAGTAAGATGGAAATGTAGAAACTGCGGTTATATTCACGAAGGCGAGGAAGCACCAAAAAGCTGTCCAGCATGCAGGCATCCTCAAGCATTCTACGAATTAATGGCTGAAAACTACTGAAATTTTATTTTTTTTATTAATTTTCCAAAGGTTCAGAACATATAGGACAGTTTTTTCTGAGAATCCTGTAAATAAGAAGAGAAACACCATAGATCAATGTACCATATAATCCTACAGAAATTATCAAGAGAATCCCAACAATGTGGCTCAATTTATTTAATTTAAATTTCTCTTTCTTATTTTTGCAGTAAAAACAAAGTCCTGTTTTTTTTGATTCTGATGATTTTTTATAAATTAAAAATAGGAGTATACCTATTGAGAGTAAGCGGAAAAATAGTGAAATTAAAGCAATTATGTTATAAACTAAATCAGGCAATTCCTCCTGATTAAAATCAATTGCTGCACTTAAAAGAAAACTTAAAGCATAGAATAGTAATGTATACGTTAAATAAATCTGGGTTTTACTTATAGGCATATAATTTATTATAAACAGCATATTTTAAAATCTTTTTATGTTTCATTTTTGAAATCGGTTTTGCAGAAAATTGTATATGTTGGTAATACCAAATGGAGGAGGATTTGTTAAATAACACAAAAACTTTCCAAAAATCAGCTGACACCATATATAAATTAAAGGATTTTACTTCTTCAACAACATTGTATTTTAAAGTTCTATTTGCTGTTTGTGATTATCTTCTTCTCAAAATTCACGGCAGAACTCCAAAAGATCACAGAGAAAGATTCAGTATGATGGAAGTAAGTTTCATAGAACTTTACATTTTTCTTGACAAATCTTTTCCAATATATCAAAAAACCTACTCTTATATAATAGACAAAGAAACATGCGATTATGTGAAAAAAAATGTTGAAAATATTATTAAAAAACAAAAAATTCCAATCTGAAATAAAAAATTTTTTTGGAAAAAATAATGAGAAAATAGTAGATATCCTGCTTTTTGGCTCAACAGTAAAAGGCAAAGAAAAGCCGGAAGATATTGATATTATGCTAATATTCAAATCAAAAATTGACAGAGATTTGTCATATATTCTAAGAAAAAATCTGGAAAAATTAAAACTCAATGTTGAAATTACATCAACAACCTATTCAGAACTTTTTAGTTCAAATTTTATTGCAAGGGAATCTTTCTTATTTGAGGCATATTCTCTGATAAACCATAATTATTTGTCAAAAGCTTTTGGATTTGAAAGTATGGTTTTATTCAAATACGATTTATCAAAGTTGAATAAATCCCAAAAAATGATGTTTTATTACAGTTTGTATGGCAGAAACAAAAGCAGTGGAATGCTCTCTGAATTGAAAGCATATAAATTTTTAGAGGGAGCTTTAATTGTTCCTCTTCTAAATTATGAACCAGCTAAAAATTATTTTCAAAACTGGAAAATAAAATATGTAGAAGTCAATATGTTAATTCCACAGAGAATTCTAAACTCCAGCGATTTTAGAAAATTTTAAAACTTCTTTCTGTGAGTTAGTATTAATATGCCTCGATAGCTCAGTGGTAGAGCGCCTGCCTAGTAAGCAGGAGGTCGGGAGTTCAACTCTCCTTCGAGGCTTTTTCTAAATTGAGAGTTGAACTCAAATAATATTGTTCAACTCCAACAAAAAACCTTGTTTTTTGTGTGCCATAAATTTACAGAATAAATTTATGTGCATCCTTCGAGGCTTTTTCTAAATTGAGAGTTGAACTCAAATAACAAAAAATTGCCTGCTCATTGCTGGAAATAAGTAATTTATCAAAAATCAAAGATTTTTGAGCTTAAAAAAATGATTTACTTAAAAGTTTTTTTTAGAGTAAACTCGAGATTTGTTATAACACAGTACATTTATTAATATGTAATTATTTATCTTAATATGCGTGATTGCTTAAATGCTTTAAGCAGTTCTATTCTTGGTTTTTATCCGAATAAATCAACTTTGGAAATTTTATCCGAAAAAGAATGGGGAATTTTTTCAGAGGAACATAATCTTCCTAATGGAATTTCAGGAAATTACATTCCTCATGAACAAAAAGCATATGTTTTATACGGTGAAGAGAATGAACTTATTAAAAGAGCAAGCCATGAATATATAGGACATGCCAATTTCTGCGAACATAACATTATTGGGAAAAAAATTGTAGATTTAAACAAAGAAATATTTTCTTTAGAAGAAGAACTTTTTGGAAGTAAATTTCCAAAAAATAAAAAAATAAGACTGGCTGTTGGAAAAGAAAAAGGAATTATTGAAAATGAAGATATCCTTATTATTATTCCAGAATATGAAAAAGAAAGAATAATGTTCTACTCAAAAATAAGGACATCTTCAGAACAATTTTTCCAGCAGAATTATGAATTATACGAAGGATTTGCCTTGTGGATTGAATCAAAAATAGGAGAGAGAATAAGTCCTAGTAGAACAGGATATCAAGGATTTTTGCAG
>CAZVOT010000074.1:0-4556 GCA_964628775.1 Candidatus Woesearchaeota archaeon | reverse complement strand
TATTAATTTTTATTGAATTAAATCAGGATATCTTAGATAACCTTTTTTTCTCATTTCAATATATAAAGGCAGTAAAATAGAATTAATTTCGTTCATATTTCTTTCATTTAAAAGATTAGTTATTTTATCAGCAGGAATACCTAATTTTTTAATTAAATCCTCTATTGTTTCAAAAAATGTTTTGGGAGTAATGGATAATTTCTTTTCGCTTAAATTTGATTCGCCTCCTATTTTATTCATTATTTCTTTAAAGGTTAGGTTATACATATTGTTTTTTTTGTATATTGAACTGTACCATCCACCTGGGAGATTAAGAAAGAAATTATTAAGATAATTCACAAGAAAATCACCTGAAAGCTTATTCTCTAATAATTTTATTTCTTCTTCAAGAGGCAAATTATCATCTATTTTCGTGTTATTTATTAAAAAAGCAGTATTTTAATTCATTTTTTAATTTTTGACTTTGTTAAAATAATGTGAAGCTGATAATAACTCATGCAAATTTGAAATATGATTTTGACTGGAATGCCAAACTTGGAATTGATAAATTAATCAAGATATTTGCAGATGAAGATATTATTGAATTATTTGATGATAATGAAGGATATTTAAAGCATAGGGGGAGGAAAATAAAATCAATCGGAGGAGCTGTTCCTGATTATCTGCTGGATTCTCTAAAAGATGAAAGAGAATTTGTAATTACTGGAGGATATTTTAATTTATGCCATGCTATGACTTTTAAGAGTTTATATAATAATGAAATTGGAGATATTTTCTTTTTTCCTCTTCCTGCTATTTTTACTGATTTGTATTATGAGAAAAATAGGGTAATTAAATCAATTATTGATAATTATTCTGAGGATATTAGTATATTCTGGAATTCTGTTATTGAAAGGGAATCAAAAAAAGGAGTTATTAATGTTATTGCAAATTCAGACAATCTTATTGAAGAGATAATCCGGTTTCCATTAAAATACGAAATGGAATATAGAAAAAAGTAAAAATCCGTGGATTTTCAATCCAGAAAGGTAAAAATCTAAACATCAATATCTAGATTTTTACACCAGAAAAAGCAAAGCGAAGTTTCGCAGATGAGTTCAAAATTAATTAAATAAACTCATTTTCGCTGAATCAGTTTGAGACTAAAAGATAAGTCCCGCCTTTTTCTGAGTGAATGTTTGTATTATATCCTCTGGAGTTTAACATTGACATTACCAACATTAACTGGTTTGTTGGAATTTCGTCTATTTTAGTTTTTGGACTGCCTGAAAGCAGATTTGTTATGATTTCATTGTTCATTTTTTTTCACCTCTTCTAGAAAAGTTTATAATCAAACAGTATATAAATACTAACCAGATGACTGGCCAGTATTCCACTAATATTTTTAAGGAAATTCTAATGGACAATGAATCCTTATTTCGCAATGAGGAAATTCTTGATTTTGAGTACTTGCCTGAAATACTGCCGTTTAGAGAAGAACAGCAGATGTATATTGCTACTGTAATTAAGCCGTTATTTAACAAAAGAAAACCTAATTCTTTATTTATAAATGGAAGTCCTGGAATTGGAAAAACTGCTTCTGTAAGGAAAGTATTTAAAGACATGAAGGAGTATTCCAATAAATTAACTTCTATTTATGTAAACTGCTGGGAGAAAAATACACAGCATCAGATAATTAAGGAAATTTCAAGAGGAATTAATTATATATTCAATGAAGGAAAAAGCACAAAAGAAATAATTGAAAGCTTGGTTTCAAGATTAAATGAATACAAGGGAGTTATAATTGCTCTTGATGAGATTGACAAGGCTGAGAGCCATGATTTTCTTTATGAAATTGCTAAAGTTGAGAATGTGTGTTTATTATTAATTGCCAATAATTCTAAATTTTTGTCTAAAATGGACCCTAGAGTCAGGTCAAGAATAAATATGGAAACTTTGGAATTCAAGCCTTACAGTCTTGAAGAGACAAGAAAAATACTTTTAATGAGGAGGAAACAGGCATTTTTGGATAATATCTGGGTTGATTCTGCTTTTGATAATGTTGTTTCTGAATGCTACAACAGGAGAGATATAAGAACAGGACTATTTTTGTTAAGAGAAGCCGGAAGGACTGCTGAGTCAAAGGCAAAGAAAAAAATTGAAGACAGCGATTTTGAAACTGCTAAAAAAAGAATGCTTGATTTGACGGTGAGAGATTCTTCCATACTTAAAGAGGATGAGAAATTATTGATTGAACTTATTAAAAAAAATGAGGGGATACTTTCTGGAACTCTTTATAATCTGTATAAATCAAACGGTGGAGATTTGGCTGAAAGAAGCTTCAGAAGATATATGGAGAAGCTTGAACTTAAGAATATTATTGAGATAAAAGAAACTTCTGTAGGATTTCGCGGACATAGTTCAAGGATTTATTATAAAGGATATTAGGATAATCTTGTTTCAACTATTTAGCAATGGAAGAATTTATATATAACTATTAACAATATGTTAATAGTTGTTAATAAGGAGTTAATAGTAAAATGAAAACTGAAAATGAAATACTTAAAATAATACTGAAACAATTTACAACAAGATGGACTATCACTGAATTATCCAAAGAAATCAAACTAAGCAGAACTGGAACTTGGAAAGTTTTAAAGAAGCTTGAGTCAAAAAAATTAATTTTTTTATCTAAAATGAATAAAGGGAAAACCAGTACATTTAACATAGCTCTAAATTGGGAGAACCCTCTTCTTGAAAAAAATTTATCTCTAATTTTAACAGAAGAGTCGCTGAAAAATCAGAGATGGCTTTATAATTTTTCAGAACTTGATAAAAAAACAGATTTTTTAATCCTTTACGGGAGTATTTTACATTCTCCAAAAGAAGCAGAGGATATTGATATTCTTGGAGTTGTATCTAATAAAAATAATTTTTTGTTAATTGAGAATATACTTCAAAAAATACAGAAAAGCCAGATTAAAAAAATACACCTTGAAATCTTTACAAATAATGAATTTTATAACGAAATCAAAAAGCCCAATAAGATATTTATTGAAGCAATAAAAAAAGGAGCGGTGTTGTTTGGACAGGAAAAGTTTATTAAATTTATAAAGAATATCCTTCTAAAATGAAAAAAGAGAATGTTTTCTAAATGCACTTAAAGATGAAAATAAGGGCAGAAAACATAAAGGACTTCTTATTATTGAAAAGAATAACAAAACTGCTTTTGAATACATACAAAAAGCAAAAATGAATCTTGAACTATGCAGTTTTTACAAAGAAAGAGGATTTGACTACAAAATACCTGAAGAATGGTTTTACACTCTTTATTACTGCGCCTTAGCAATTTTATCTAAATTTGGAATTGAAAGCAGAAGCCAGAAATGCACTGCTTCTTTTTTGAGATATGCCAAAGACAAAAATCTCATTGATTATGATAATAATTTTATTGACAGGATAACTGTCTATACTGACAAGGAAAAAAAATCTGATGTTGATGAAAGAGAAACAGCAAGATACAGCTCTTCAATAAGAAGCAAAGAGATTGAAGCAAAATACAATTTAATGACTGAAATATGCAAAAAGGCTATTTCACAGGCAGAAGAAATAGTTTTTTCTAATAAAGAATTTGAAGTTTCAAAAGAGCTGTATAATTAAGAGTAGTATAATCGTGTTTCAACTATTTTAGAGTTGATGGATTGGCAGTATACCTGAGTAATTCTTTACCATCTTTATCTTTTATTGTTATAGTTATCTCTTCATCTGGTAAAACAATACCGATTATTTTTTTATTTTGGAGATTGTTTAAAGTTAATTCTGTAAATGGTGAACTGGTGGTAGTTGTCTGTGTCAGTAATGCTAATTTTTGAGCAGAAGTTAAATCGTCTCCTTCAAAAGCTTTTTCTGTTAATGAAGTGTAACCAGTTACATTAAATTTAATTTTTATTCCTTCACTAAAAACAGCTGTTAATGTATCTATATTATTGTCATTTAGTTTAAAAAATAAAAAGAAATTTGGTAAATTTGTTGTTAGATGAATTACTTTTATATAATTATACATTTATATTTTAAAAGCAGGGATTGTTATCTCTTTACTTTCTTTACCTATTTCTATTATAATTTTTCCTTCTTTTTCTTTTTTTACTACATAAATATCAAAAGAAGATGAATCTGGTGTAAAAGTTAGTTCTTTATTAGTATGATAATTATTATCTATTTTATCACAATAAAATTGAAACTTTGGATTATTTTTAATTGTAACTTCAAAAGGGATTGTAGCATTCTCTACATTTACTGTTATTTTTTCGCCATTAGAAAGATTTTCATCTGAAAAAAGTTCTTGCTTTAATTCAAATGTTATGGGATTATTTATTATTTTTGACGCATTCATTAATAATTGGGTTACTACCTCTTGTTTATTTTCTACTAAATTCAATAAGTTACTATAAATAATAACATAAAGTATATATATTCTTTTTATATTCAACTTTTTGATTAATTTTTGTAGTATGTTAAGATTATCTTCTTTAAATGTTTTAATTATATCCTTCAACAAACTCTTAGCTCTTTTTCTT
>CAZVOT010000073.1:0-4663 GCA_964628775.1 Candidatus Woesearchaeota archaeon | reverse complement strand
GGAAGGAATAAATATTTTTGAAAATACTCAGTTGATTTTCCAATATCATGAGCAATAGAGATAATTTGTGAAATACTTGTTAAAGTGTCTTTGTCAAAAAGTTTTATAACTTTTTCTTTACAAAACATTTCTGATAAATTAGCGACACCAATTAAATGTTGCTCAAGATGTTCATTTGGACGAGAATACAAATTAGATGAAGGTAATTTTTGTTCCATTTTCAAGTTCCCAATATTTTTTAATGTTAACTTTTAAATCTTTTCCGTCAGTATCAAATAAAACATCCTCATATCTTGTTACTATTCTTTCTGGCCTCATTTCAGCAGGTATTTTTTCTTTAATATATTTTTTTTCGGGCTGGACTTCAATTCCGTTCGAGTTAATTAAAGAAAAAGGCACCGCGGTAGGCATATCAATGAAAATCTCATTTTGCTTTTCTTCTGCATCCCAAAAACCAACAAAAGAAAAATCAGCCAAGAGTTCACTTAAACCCAAAGAAATTGTATATACACACTTATGTGTCTTTATACTTTCTACAAGTGTATCCAAAAGTTTATTGTCCGAATGAGTAATAAAAATGCGGTATCCTGGCTCTTTGACAAACTCTGTTAAAATTTGTGTCCGTGGATTTTTACAGGAAAGCGGTCTTTTAAGTCCTGTCCCTTTTGTTTCTACCAGATTAAGACCCATTCTTATTTTTTTAACTTGGTGAAGAAATTGGATCCCTACCTTTGTTTTCTCACTGAAAATATTTAAGTATTCCTCTTTATCTTTTCCAGAAATCGCACCCAGGAGACCGTAAATAGTTGGCGGCGGTGGAAAAGAAAAAGTAAGCGGCGAAGAGGTCGTGTAAAATTTCCGGAAATGGCCATAATCACCAAATATATCAAAAACCAATACTTTCATTTGGCACCTCTTATTAAAAAGATTAGTTAGAAAGAAATTACTTCTGGCTTAAATTCCTTCAATGCATCTTCAAGTTTTATTTCTTTCTTATCTAAAACAAAAGACAGATACTTATCAGCTTTATAATAAATTTTCTCAATCTTATCCTTGTTTTTATCAAGAACAGAAATCAACTCTGTAATATCAATTTTCCCGTCAGTAATCGCCCTAATCTCTTTGTCATTTTTTGTAAAAACGAATTTTATTCGCTTATCCAATTCTCCAATATGAAAGTTCTTTTCTTTATGGACAACCTGTAAAAGGAACCGTGGCATTTGGCCGACTTTTGACGCAGAAATAAGATTTTTGGTCCCGTTCCAAATACCTTCAATAAGTAATTTTATGTCTTCTTCTGTTGCAAGTGGAAATTCCTGATTTTGTGCGGCATTCTCATTTACAATTCCATAAAAAGCAATAAGGGAATAAGGAAGGATGTATTTTTCAGTAAATGTTCCTTGTTCTTTTCCCTTATCACTTGGCATTACTGTAGTTCCTTTTATGTAAGTCAAATCAACTTTATGTAAAGAACGACCAAACTTAAACTGCACTGGACCTGTAATTGAAAAAGCACCTACTTCTTTATCCTCTTCCTTTTCCGTTTCCTCACTTTCAGATTTTTTACTTTTCTTTTTATCACTTTTAAGGGCAAAGGTCCCGCCAAAAAGACGAACATCAATACATTTTTTTATAACTTCATCTGGTGACCCAAACTTTGCAACGCGTTTCTCTTTTGTTTCTAACTTGGTCTTATCGTTTTCATCGGGAATTCCTCTAACAAAAATTTCCTGTTGTTTAAAATCATAAAGATAATCTCTAACTGTCCTTTTAAGCCGAACATCTGTGACAATATTTATTCCGGTTCCCTCATCAATCCGTGGCTTATTTTCGTCTATAGGGTCGCCATTAGGATTTGCGTCCGTTACATCATACACAAACAAAATTTCCGAGCGATTCTTAATTACATTTTCCATTGTTTTATCCTCCTTTTTAGATTTATTTTCCAATTCTTCATTACTGATTTTCTTTTCCATTTGTGTCCTCCTTTTTATGGTAGACGATTGATGCTATTTCGTCTACTTTATTCATTCCGCAAGAGAAATAAAAGTTTAGCTCGTCTATAGAAAGTTTCCAGTCATCACCAGCCGTCAATAAGTAATTTGCCACTTCGGTAGTAATCTTTCTTTTTCCTTCATCAAAAGAATTATATTCCTGAAGTTTATTCTGAACTTTAGGTAACAACCCTTTTATATCTCGTTCGTCCATTTTTAATCCTTTAATTTGTTTCAAAAAAGGTTTTGTTTGTTTGCCTTCTGAGAACTGTTTTCTAAGTAGCATTTCTGTTAATACGCCTAACAGGAAAAGTCCTCGTTTCAGGGGTGACTCAAAAGCACTCCCATACTTTTTAAATAATTCCTCAAACTGACTCATTTCAACCACCTCCTTTTTAAATAAAATTAGACCAAGTGTTTCAAAGAAAATAATGTTTTTAATAGCATTCTCAATTGCATTATATGGATATTCAATAGCAATTAAATCTGTCCTTATCCTTTTTATGAGAAATTTAATTAAAAACTGTAAATCAATCCTTTTATCTTTAAAAACACTCTCAACTATTTCAAGAAAATATCTATTTAGGTCATATTCTCTTTTTTGTTTGTCACTTTTTTCAAAAAAATACCTAATATTTGCAAAGGTAAATAACTCATCTGCATCGTATATTTTATCTACTTTTTCTTTCGCATCAAATATTTTCTTTAGCCGTGATGGGAAAATGTCTTCTATAAGTAATATGATTTTTTCAGAATCTTGGGAGCCATATAATGAACCTTTGAGAAATAAGTAATTTAATATAATAATATCATTTTCTTTAGAAAGAATTTCAGAAATATCCTTTTCATCATCAAAAATTCTATTTCTTACTCTGTCTTTAAGAGATATCCGCTTAGGTGTATCCATAAAAATATCTATTGTCTCTCGTTTAACAAAATCTTTCCCAAACATAAATTTAGGAATAATATAGTAGAATATACCTTTGCATACTCGGAATTTAAGATCTTGCAGAACCTTCTTTCCCTGTTCTATGGACAATTTACATTCGGCGCATACGGGAAAATTTCTCCAAGATTTGCTTTCATTAAAACCACCAACAATAAAACCAGGCTTGTCTTGGGCAGAGAATTTGAACACAATAATATTCCCGTATACTTCTGCTACTTTATTCCCGCAAATTGAACACACTTGCCCAGGTGATTTTATTACACATCTTTCTGTTTCTTTTATTAGTAGTAAATTTTTAAATGCATCATAATCGCCAAGATATTTATCGTCTATTTTTACTGTCAACAAGGCAGTATCTTTTGTGCCCAAATTATTTTTCTTTGTAATTATATCTTTTTCTATATGATTTCTTTTATTCTTTAACACCATCTGAATATTCTTCAAAAACGACTTCTCTGTGTTTGATATTTTGTTAGAAATAGGCTCTTTCACCCAGTAGTAAAACTTTTTAATAGTTTTTTGTGGTTCTTTTTTATTTAGTATTACGGTGGGGACTAAAGGCGGTTTATTCCCTTTAGATTCCCTGTATAAATGTTTATTACATACTCTACTCGAATCATATTGTTCTATATCAATATTTTCAAATCTTAAATTACCATTATCTTCTTCAAAATTAACGGTAAGCAAATGAGAACATTTGGGGTCCTGAATAAGAGTATCTAATATTGAAACTTTATTTTTTTGCCTAACAAATTCTCCAATTTCTTTAATTGCTGTTAACATTTTTATCTCACTTTCATATTACCCTTACCATACCGAAGCCGGCGGAGTTGAGTTCGCCGAAACCGCATTCGTAACCAAATTTTATAAGTTCCGATGAACCGGTTACCGTAAACGGGCACATTATTGCCGGTATTTTTATATCTAAACTGCGAGATTGCTTCGTCCCTTCGGGACTCGCAATGACATTCTTTATATAATGAGACAAAACCTGTGCTTTGGGAGATTTTATATAGTTGGCGTCGAAAGTAATCTTCAGGGAATTGTCCTGCAGTTCTTTTCGGTAGAATGCCGTATATTTGTTTATCAGGTTCTGTCTGATTTTTTCGGAAATTTCTTCCGGATTATCCGTTGCCTTGTAATAATACTTATCAAGTTTGCC
Source organism: Candidatus Woesearchaeota archaeon (assembly GCA_964628775.1). Lineage (GTDB taxonomy): Archaea > Nanobdellota > Nanobdellia > CAZVOT01 > CAZVOT01 > CAZVOT01. Next base: position 558 of record CAZVOT010000073.1, on the reverse strand, counting down.
CTTATATTCTTTTTTGGTTGTTACAACTATCGGCGACAGACATATAAACTTATTCAACCCGCCAACGACTGAAGACAGTGTTTCTGTCTGCGTTATTGGAAAATTATACTGCCCGATTCTTAATCCACCGAGTTCTAATAATCCGTTTACAAGATTCTGAACAAACTCATTCCATGGAGATGAAATATACCAGTAAAATTCTGGTGAGTTTATTTTTATTGAAAAATTTATTATTTGCTTTTTAGGAAATTGTAGCCACGAAAAAGTGAAAAACTTAAAATTTTTACCGTTAATAAAATGCTTTCCATTATGCAGGTTGGTTGCAAAATTTTTATTTGAGGTTGCTAAATAATTATAGATTGCTGACGATAAAAAATGCTGGTAATTTATCGGAATTGTATTTTGCTGTGCTTGGAGTGTGAGTTTCAATCTCATTATAACTCCATAAACTTTTTTCTTTTATTATTATTACTTTTGATTATGAGAGCGTTGAAAAACCCTGTCACAGAGGCACTGAGTTCACAGAGAAAGAACACATAGAAATTATTTCCGTCGGTG
>CAZVOT010000072.1:0-4900 GCA_964628775.1 Candidatus Woesearchaeota archaeon | reverse complement strand
TTTTAGCATCATTTCAAGCTGTTTTGATAGATTAGATTCAGATAATAATCTTGGCAATTATCTTACATTTTTTTATTACTTATTCAAGTAATTATCATTATCTATTTTGGTAATGTTTTATTTCCAAATATTTCAAGCATTCTTAGTTTGTCAAAAAAATCCAATAAAAATAATAACCTTAAAATTTATTAATTCCTTTTTCTTATTATTGATTATGGAAGGACTTTGGCTTGCTCTTGGAATGCTTGCAATGGAAGAAGGAGAAGAAGAACGTTCTATAGAAATTAACAGGAAAATAGACAAAATGCAGGAGCAGTTAGACAGAGTTGAACAAAAAATAAATATCCTAGGACTTGTAGAATACAAAAAAATGGTAAGAAAATTAAAAAAACAGGTTAGAGAAGATTTTTAAATTCAGCAGTAAAGTGGATATGAAAACATTCTAATTAAAAACTATTTTTAAATTAAAATTTTATATAAAAACTCTCTTTTAATAAAACCAATTTCTTCTCTATAACCCAACCATCTGTAATATTTAAATATTAAATTTACCTAAGATTTAATTATGAAAATTACTGCATTCTTCTTGTTTACTCTATTACTTTTATCAATTTCTTTATCCCAAAATCCAGCAGAAATAGATGAAGAAACAAAACAAAGAATGCTCTCCAGTGTTTCTGCCTGCATAAAGGATGTAGGAACCTGCGATTGTTCAATCTTTCCTGAAGATGGACGTCCGTACTGCGAGAGAATGACAAAAGGAGCCTTAGCTTGTCTAGCAGATTTTAGTTCTCCTCAATGTCTGGAAATAGAACCTACAAGAATAATGATAGCAGATAAGTCAATAAAAGAAATTATTGAAAGAAGATTATCTGATTATGATGATAAGATAACAGATTGTGTAAATAATAATTCAACCTGCAACTGCAATAACTTTCCAAAAAGTGTTATAGAATTCTGCGAAAACAAGAAGAAAAAACAGACAGACTGTCTAGAAGGTTATGATTTATCTGCCTGTGTTGAACTTGAAAATCCAAGAATAAAAATATTTCCAGACAATACTCCCCAGTGGATAGTAAATTTATTAGAACCAATAATATGTCCATTGGTAAAAATGAGACAAGAAGGAATGAGAAATTTTGCAATTCAAAGTGCAATGCAGTCAGTTGGTATATGTTTTGCTGATCCTTACAACTGCGACTGTTTATCAATCAAATATGCAACAATAAGAGCAGACTGCCAGCAAAGAAGCAGGTTAATGAAAACATGCTTGGAATACAGAGACTGTGCCTTAGCAGGAAATGCTTCAGAATGTTCTGGTATAGAAAGCTGTTATAACCTGACAAAAATGCCTTTAGTCCCAGAAGTAACTCCAGGATTCTTAAAACCTTTAATTGAACCGATTGTATTAAAGAATGTCTGTCCAATGATGGCAAAGTGGCCTTATGATAAAGGAAATTATAGGAGGTGCGGCTCATAATGAAAGATATCTCTAAACAAAATCAACTGGAAAATATTAATTCCCTCACTAATTCTTCCGCAGTTAGCAGGAATGCTGGGTTCAATATTTACAGTCAATAATATAAAAACTTGGTATGCTGGTTTAATCAAACCTCCAATAACTCCTCCAAATTGGTTATTCGCACCGATGTGGATTACATTATATTTCTTAATGGGTTTGGTATCTTATATATCAAAAAGGAATAAAGAAAAAAGAAGTACAATATACCCTTAGAATATATGGACTTCAGTTACTGCTAATGCACTGTGGACACCGCCATTCTTTAGATTATACCTGCTGGAAGTTTCTTTTGCAGAAATACTTCTCACGTTAGTATTCATAATCCTAACAACTGTAAAATTCTACAAAATCTCAAAGCCGGCAGGATATATGATGATTCCATATATAATATGGGTTTCCATTGCTTCAACATTAAATGGCTGGATTATGATTTTAAACTAATCCATGTGAACTATATCTTCTGTTTTTTTATATTTTTTTTCGCCGTATACAATAATCCCAAAATGCCTGTATTTTTTTCCTTTAATATCAACATCATGCCATCTTTTTTTTAATTCATTATTTTCTAAATAAGTTCTTGGAATGGTTGAAGGGTCTTCAAAATAAATTTTCTCATTATCATAACCAATTGCAACAACATAATGTCCATTAGCCCAGTCTTTTTTGTAATTGGTTCTTTTATTTTTGCTCCATGCCTGAAGAGCCAGAATAACCGGAAGCCCTTTTTCAATTGATTTTTTTATTTTTGAAATACTCATTCTTCCTGCCCTAAAATTTAAGTCATATTTTCTAAGAACATTCTTTATTCCTTCAATAAGAGTTCCGATTTTTTTTGTAGTTCCGGCAAGTTTCATAATCTTGTCAGCCCTAATATCATGTCCATAATAAGCAAGAACTGACTGCACAGCATTTGCTCCGCAGTCATAGCTGTATGTCTGTCTAAGCTGAGGGAATTCAAGTATCTTCATTATAAATTAAAAATGCAGAGCCATTATTTAAAAATTTTTATTTAATAAGTCCAGTGCATCTATAATTAACTTCAGCTGTTTTAGTTTCAACATTTATGACACATGCAGGCGAACATCCAGCTCTATCAGAATCTAAGTTAATCCACCAAGTGCCGGTAATTTCATTGCATACAGCTGTTTCTTCTAAATCTCCTTCTTCCATACATGTACTTTTTTCTGCAATGCTTTTTGCTTCACTGAAAGTCATAGAAAATTGTGTGTTTTCTTTTGTGCATACATCTGTTTCTTTCGGCATATTTTCATTAGAAGAAACACAACCAAGAACTAAAAAACATAAGAATAAAATCGCAAGTTCCTTTTTCATATAATTATTTTATATTTTTTAAGTATAAATAATTTTAGTTGTATAAAAAGAAAATAAAATTCAGATCAGAGCGAATATGTCCAAAGGAAGAGAGAGGGGCTTTTTGCTTCTTTTTCTAAAAGAACATTAAGCAATCTAAAAATTGAAACTAACAACCATTAATCAAGATAAATAATAATAGGGTTTAAATCCAGAAAAAAATCAAAACAAAACCAGAACTATTGTGAAGAAAAATTAACATTTAGATTCTCAAAATCTCTCCAGCAAAACACTTAAAAACTGTTGTTTTTTCATTTTTATCATTGATTGTAGGTTAAAAAACCTGCATTCAACAATAACGAAAAATTGTTCTTTATTCGTAAAGATAAGCAATTTTTCTAGATATTAAATTTCGGAATAAATTCAGGTTTATATTTGAAATTTAATATAACGAAAATGGGATTTTAAACAATTGATTAACATCATGATTCCATTCTCGTAAATATATATAAGGAGTGAAAATTAAAATGAAAATAAAAACAGGAGACAAAGTAAAAGTCGAATATACAGGAATGCTGGAAGACGGCACAGTATTTGACACAACAACACATGGAGCTCATACTCATCCAATAGAGTTTACAGTAGGAGAAGGACTTTTAATAAAAGGTTTTGAATCTGCTGTACTTGGAATGGAAGTAGGAGAAGAAAAAGAAATTAAACTAGAACATAAAGATGCTTATGGAGAGCCAAATGATAAATTAAAAAATGAATTTCCAAAAGATAAATTTCCAAAAAGCAAAGAAGAGCCAAAAGAAGGTATGAACATTCTTCTTGGACTTGAAGATGGAAGGAATATACCTGCTAAAATCATAAAAGTAACTGATGAAATAATTACAATTGATTTTAACCATCCATTAGCTGGAAAAACACTAATCTTTAAAATAAAAGTAGCAGAAGTTTGTTAGATATGGAAAGATTCAGCGAATTTAAAATACATTCTAATCTTGTAAAGGACTTGGAATCACATGGAATTGTAAACCCAACTGTTGTTCAGGAAAAAGTAATTCCTCTTGTTTTAACTGGAAAAGATGTTCTTGTCCAGTCAGAAACAGGAAGCGGAAAAACAATAGGATTTGCAGTACCAACAATTGAACTAATAGAAAAAACAGGAAAAGTAAATATCCTGGTAATAGCTCCAACAAGAGAGCTTGCAAAACAAATTTCAGAAGAATTTGAAAAATTCTCAAAAACAAAAGGACTTAGAACTGCCACAGTTTACGGCGGCGTCTCAATTGACAAGCAGATTTTTCAGGTAAGAACAGCAGATATTGTTGTTGGAACACCAGGAAGAATTTTAGACTTGTTAGAAAGAAGAGTTCTTAATCTGACTTATGTTAAATACTTTGTAATGGATGAAGCAGACAGAATGCTTGATATGGGTTTTATTGATGATATAAACAACATAATAAGGCATCTTCCAAAAGAACATCATAGCATGATGTTCAGTGCAACAGTAAATAACAGAATAATAGGTTTGGCAGAAAAATACATGAAGAGTCCAGAAAAAATAATTCTGGAAAATGTGTTAAAACCTGGAATATTAAAACAATGTTTCTATAACACAAATGACAAGGAAAAACTTCCTCTTCTAGTAAGTATTCTAAAAAAACTGGAAAATCCTTTAGTTTTGGTATTCTGCAACACAAAATATAAAACAAGATTTGTTGCAGACACTCTAAGATTAAACGGAGTTAAAGCAGAATGCCTAAACGGAGACATGACTCAGTTTATGAGGGAAAATGCTCTTAAAAATTTTGCAGAAGGAAAAACAAAAGTTCTCGTTGCAACTGATATTGCTGCAAGAGGAATTCATGTTGAAGACATAACTCATGTAATCAACTATGACCTTTCTGACTTGGAGGAGAACTACATTCACAGAATAGGAAGAACAGCAAGAAACGGAAAAAAAGGAACAGCAATTATTCTGTTTACAGAAAGAGACTGGGTTTCAATGGACAGGGTAATGAAAAAACATGGTGCAGATATAGAAGAACTAAAATATGACTT
>CAZVOT010000071.1:0-4993 GCA_964628775.1 Candidatus Woesearchaeota archaeon | reverse complement strand
AAAAGTTTTTAGATTTGATTAAAATTTTAAAAACAAAATATATACTACAAAAATAAACTTTTGAGATATTTATTCATTTGGAAACTTTTCAAATATCAATATAAAAAAGGCTTTGTTTTTTCTTTTTAAAAGTATAGATTGAGTCTTTTCTTTTTTTTGTTTAAATAGTTCTCTTAAAGCATCATAAATTCCTTTTATTGTTTCTTGAATTACATTTTCTTCTTTTCCTTTTATCCAGACAATTTTTTTTGATTTCATTGAAAAAGCCAAAGCATTTTCAATTATCTTAGGAATTTGATTTTCATCAACATCATCTAATTTATCGACAATATTTAATACAAAAGTATCTTTTTCATTTTCTATAATTCCTGAAACTATTAAATCCCCAAAAATATCTTCTTTTATCTCCTTGATTTTTTTAATAATTTTTTTGTCTAATATTAATCCGCTTTCATATTTTTTTTTATTAAAAAAATCATATAACTCCAGAATAGTTTTATTCTCACTCTTTTTTAATTTATTAAAAAAATCCGTTATTGTTTTATTAGATAAATTTATTCTTTCTTTTGATGGGTCATAAAAGATTGTGAAATTTAGTTCATCATTATACCTAAACCATGTCAATGCAAATGTTTTTTCTTTTTTACTTAATAAACCTGTCTTTTTTTTACCAAAAAAAACTAATTTTGAAGCATTTAAAGTTCCTATATGAGATTTAAGCCCATCTAATAAAGCAGCGAATAAATCCGTGTCAATATCTTCTGCTATTTCTTTTTTTGTTTCTGAAATTCTTATAATATTAGTACTATCTGAGGATATATCAATTGTTGCCATAATTAGAAATACATTAAATATCTTTAAATAATTTACTTTTTAATTCTTTTTTGAAATGAAAGAGAAATTAATAGAGCTTTTAACAGTTGAATCCCTGGATAATAACATTCTCTTTAATGTTTTAAAAGAAGTAAGCGAAATTGAAATATATGAGGGAAAACTGTTTTTTTTTAAAAATAAAACTGAAATTCCTTCGAATACAAGTTTAATTTTTGATGAAGATAGTTTCATTTACTGTGATGAAGGAGAAGAGTATTTAAGAAAAATGAATACCTTTGTTTTAAATAAAGTAAATAAAGAAGGAAGGGACTATCATGCTGTTCAGATTTTTGAAGGAAAATGCTTTAATCCCAATTTTTTTTCATTATTGGCCGCACATGCTATGCCTTACTTTCAGATAGTATATCAAGGAGTTCTGAAAGACGATGAATTTAAAGATGATACATCTATTTTAGAAAAAAGATTGAAAGTTACAGTAATGCACGAACTTGGAGAAATTTTTGCTATGAATGAAGGCCATGATCATTTTTCAATATGTGAAGAGCATCCAATAGAAAATAATTGTGTTTTTAATGAAAATAAAATAAGGAAAAATCTGAGAAAAGCATCCTCAGAATATATTCCTCTGATTAAAGTTAAAGATTTTCTTCCGGATTATTACTGTGAGAGATGCGAAGAGATAATTTCAAGAGGACTTGAAAAAAGATTAATTAAACCTCAAATTTGACTTTTTCTTCTTTTTTGAACATCATTTCCAACACTTGTTCGATTCCCGGCTGTTCTTCATGGAATATGCTTGGGGAGGCATAAAGCATTAGATTAAGAATATTATTTGAATGTTCTTCATTTATTTCTAAATTAAAAGCAGTTATTACATCTTCTTTTTTCATATTATAAATTTCTGCTATTTTTAGGGAATATGCTTCAACTGCATTTTTGATAAATTCTTCTAATTTTTCAGGTTCGTTTTTTCTGGCATAAGACAGACATTCTTTCAAATAATCTGTTTGTGTATCTTTTTTTAAAGTTAAAAGAAAATAATCTATTTTATACCCAATTAGTTCTTCAAGTTTAGAGGGTCCCATAGTTAAATTAAAATTTAAAAACATTAAAAATCCTTTTGGAAGTAATATTTTTTGAATAATTCAAAAAGGGATTAAATGAAAATATATCATTTAACAACAAATTCTAACTGGAAGATTATAGAAAAAAAATTCCTACTGGTTTATTGATGATTTGTTTCCAACAAAAACATGGCAGATGGATTTTGTGAAGAATGATTTAATATCTCATATTGAAAAACACAAAGAAAATGAGAATGATTTTTTAGTTATTTTGTGTTTGGATACAGTTCCTGATGAGTATATGAAAGTAAATTCAATTCTGCCTACTTCAAAATTAGGATATTTTCATTACGAATTACATGATAAAATAAGTCTTTTGGAATACTTAGAAAAAAAACCTGAATTTTTAATGCCAGAACTTCTTATTGAGAGAGAAATTCCAAAAGAGGAGATTTTCTATATTAACAAAATGGAATAGATGGTTTTTTCTTTAAATTATCAAAGTCATCTTGTAATTCTCGTATTTTTTTTCTTATATCTGATGTTGGCGAAGTTTTTTCTGTTTCTTTTTTTAGAGTATTTTCAAATTTATCTGCGTTTTTGGAGACAAAGTCAATGAAAAAATTAAGAACATAATCAGGCAGATTTGGGTTTTCTTCCATAGGACTTTCTAGAATTTGGAGAGCATATTCTTTTAATGCAGGAATTAAGAAAGAATCAAGTTCATTATCTTTAGATAAGTTTTCAATTACCTTCTTGGTCAGGCTGTATGTATCTCCTGTTATTTCTTTTGATTCATATTTCTGATTTAATTTTATAGGTATACTTTCTTTTATTTTTTCCAAGTAATAATTTATCCTGCTTTCTTCGTCACTCTTATACACTCCATTTAGAGAGGATTCAAGAATTTCTAGGTCCCGCTTCATTCTTGCTATTGTTTCTACTCTTGCTATATCAGTTTCATCCATTGTTAGTTTTGCTGTTTTTGGCTTTGTTTTTAAAAGCAGGGAATCATCAATATAATTTCTTCCTGTTGATTCTAAATGTTCTTCTTCCAGTTGTTTTATTGTTTCTTTGTATCCTAATTTTCTTCTATTGGTTGTAAAGTCCATAAATCCATCAATAGTGTCTTTTATCTGTTCTTTTGACAGAAAACTAATCAATTCTTCAAGAGGCATTCCGAATTCTTCGCTCATTGACATAATGATTAATTAAAGAACAAAAATTAAATAACTATTGAAAGTAATAAAAATTAAATAAAAAAAGAAAAAATTTAGTATCCACCTATATGTTCTCTTAGAAGTGTTATTTCGGAGAATTCTATTGTCTGTCCTTCTAAAATTTTCGGCTCGTAAACTAGTGTTCCAATAGGAGAACTTCCATTTACTCTCTGTCCTTTTAATGTATAAGGCAGATGATCTGATAGCAGTCTGTTCGTCTCCTGTTTCTTCAAGTCCTGCTATTGTCTCGGTTAAAACAGAGTTTAATGATTCAGTTGCATCTTCCAGCATTACATAAAGAGGCTCTGAACTCAAAGGAAGTCCTATTCCGAGAATTTTTTGGTTTATAAATGGGAAGATTACCTTTAAGTTATAAAGTTTTTCTAGAGTAATACGCTAATTCATTTTTTAAGTTTTTTTAGTTTATTTTTAGTTTATGGACAGTTTTAATATTTCAAAATATATTGAACACACAAATTTAAATTTAGATGCAGAGATGGGAGACATAAAAAGTTTATGTGATGAAGCAGTGAAGTATAATTTTTCAGGCGTCTGTGTACGTCCTGAAAATGTTTTTTCTGCCTGGTGTTTTCTTGGAAAAAGCGGAGTAAATGTTGTTTCAGTTATAGGTTTTCCAAAAGAAAAGAGCGGGAACCACCATAATTTCGGCAGTACTTCAACTTTAGAAAAAATAAGTGAGATAGAAGAATCTTTGACTTGTGGAGCAAATGAAATTGATTTTGTTATGAATGTAGGAAAATTTAAAGATGAATTTAACAAACCTGAGCAGAATTTGTCTTATGTTTTTGAGGAAATACAGTCTGCTGTTTTGGCTGTTAGGAATGCAGGCAGAGATATAATTTTTAAGTTAATTATTGAGACAGGTTTTTTATCAGATGAAGAAATAAAAACTGCATGCGAAATTGCTGAGCTTTCTGGATGTGATTATGTAAAGACAAGCACAGGATATGGAATTAGAGGAGCGAGTTTAGAAGATATTAAAATAATGAAGAGTTCATGTGATTTGAAGATAAAAGCAGCAGGGGGGATAAAGAATTATTTTGATGCAAAAAAATTTATTGAAGCAGGAGCAGAAAAAATTGGAACTTCTTCTGGAGTTAAAATAATTAATGATGCTTTAGAATAAGAGTATTTGCAGCAGGAATTTCTGAGTGAGGAAGGGAAGAATACCTGCAAAGAACAGTTGAATTTGCTAAAAATCAGAGATATATTGATTTATGCTGTCTGATTTTTTCAATGGTTTGTTTAAGAGAAAAAAATAGAATATAAATTTTATTCTCCAGATGAGTTTTTTGACTGGTGGAAAAAAAGATAATTATCTTTGAGGATTTACTTTTTTAATAAATTCTATTTGTAATTCCATAATTTCATTAAGGATTTCTCGATGAGAATTTATTATAGCTTTTTGTATTTCTGATAAACCGTCTCTCCTATTTTTTATATCATCGAGGGATTCTTGTATTTGTTTGATTCTTTCATTACTTTCTTAGGGGGAGTTATCTCTAAGAATATATCTTATATTTTCTATCATGTTGTTATCTTCTTTTTTTAATCTTTTTATTGCTTCTATATATGATGAATATTCTTTTTCCAGAATCTTACTAATTTTTTTATAAAGTGCTGAAAGTATCTTAGATATTTCATTTTTATTTTGAATTAAAGAATTTAGATTTTTAGGATTATTAATCATTTCTCTTAATTCTTTAACTTCTCCAATTATACTGGATAATTCAGATATTCTTTAGAGTTTTTGTCCGCTTAAATCATCAGCATTTTTTATTTTAGATTCTATAATTTTAAATCTTTTATCAGCTTTACTTTGTATGATATTTGCTTTATTTTGTATGTTATCTA
>CAZVOT010000070.1:0-5128 GCA_964628775.1 Candidatus Woesearchaeota archaeon | reverse complement strand
AAATCATAAACTTGCTTATGAATTTTTAGATAATCATAAAGGAGATTTAAATGAAAAACTTATTTTAAAAATTCATTCTTTTATTTTAAAAAATATTGATGATTATAATGCAGGAAGATACCGGGAAGTCAATGTCTATATAACAGGTTCAAATATTAAACTGCCTGAACCTGAAAATGCCCCTTTATTAATGAAAAATTTAATTAGATGGTATCAAAACAGCAAAAAAGATTATCATCCATTTGAACTGGCTGTAATTGTATCAATGAAATTTGTTATGATTCATCCTTTTGTTGACGGCAACGGCAGAGTATCAAGGCTTATTATGAATTTTTTAATGAAAAAATATGGTTTTCCAGAGATTAATGTTTTATTTAAAAATAGAGAGGAGTATATGGAATGCACAAGAAAAGCAAATGATGAAAAATATGAAAGTATTATAAAATTCATTATAAAAACATTAAAAAATAATTATAAAACTCTTTTATTTGGAGATAAAAAACTTAAATAAAGAGAATTCTTAAAATTTTCTATGTGGGCACAAAAATAAAATTCTCCTAAAACATGCCCACATAAAGATTTTATCACAATTTTCTTTTTCTTCCAACAAACATTGCATGGTCTTTTTCATACGGCTCTAAGAGAACTATATCAATTATATCCAAATTATTTTTAAGCAGTATTTCTTTAACTTGACTGAATATCTTTTTAGGCTCAGCAGTAACATCAATGCTTCTTGCCTTGACAGCAAAAAACCAGTATCCTTCACTTTTCAAAAATTTGTTTACATTCCTGATAAGAATTTCTGCCTGGTCAGGCTGTGCAATATCCTGATAAACTACATCAACTTGTCCAACAAAGGAATACTCTTCAGGAGTGCTGGCATTAGCTAAGATTGGCATCATATTAGTCCTGTTCTGGCATACAAAAATTATGTCTCTAATCATTCTCGGTGCAAAATCAAGGACATAAACAATTCCTTCTCTTCCCGCTAAATCAGAAACATGGCTTGGAGTAGTTCCTGAAGAACATCCAAGGTATAAAACAGAATTTCCCGGACGAATTGGCGCTATTTTTATTTTATTCATTATTGCAGCGCCGAGTTTGCTTCTGTTTGGATTCCAAACTCTGTATCTTTTTCCGGAAAAAGTGAAATTTTTCTCGCCGTAAACATTGCCGGGATAATCTGCTTTTGTTGCAGGATTTCTTCCCTTATACAAGAATACCCCTTCATACTTTGTTTTGTCAAGCAGTATTCTATTTCTCTTTTGTTTCTGGTCCTTTTGCAACTTTCCTCACCTGTTCTAGATATTTATCAGCAACAATCTCTTTTTTTCCAGTTGAGTAAAAATCAACTTTAGCGGAAAGAGATATTTTTGAAGCAAGAACTCTTGCTACTTTTCCGCTTATATTTTTAGGAGCATGAGCTAGCAAATCATGCTGTAAAATTATTCCGTGTTTTGGAGGCAGAGCTCCTTCCCGCAGATGCCTGAATAAAGCCTTCTCAGCACCTATTACCTGTATTGTTGATGTTGCCATCTGGGCTAAATTCTTCATGCTGCCTGCTTTTGAAATCAGCTTGCAGGCAAGGTGTGTTCCGCATATAATTTTAAGATTAGGTGCTAGAAGCTCCAGGGTTTTATCCATATACTCTAAAAGTTCTTCTCTCCTTTTTTTAGTTTCAACAAATATTGCAAGTAAAGATGAAAGCGCTTTTTTATCGTCTTCATCAAAATAAATCCCCATTGAACTTTTTGGTTTTTTCATTATTTCAGAAATCTTGTCTCTGTTTAAAGAGGATATTTTTTCAACATCATCAAATCCAAGTTCCTTTGCAGCCTCAGGATAGAAAAATCCGAACCATTCCATTATTCTTTCGTATAGTATATTTAATTTTTCAGTCAGATCATCTTCAACTAAACTTGCCTGTATTAAAAGAGTATCTTTTGTAAAGGACTGTGAGAGTTCCTTTCTAGTTTTATCAATAAAAAATTTGTTTAAAAAAACAATCAAGTCATTTTTATTCTTAAAAAAACTATTTTCAATAGCAATTTTTTGCAGAGAATTTAAATGAGACTCATCTTCTCCAAATTTCTTTATTAATTCCTCTTTATTTTTGCTCTCAGAAAAGAATTCTAGGGCTTTCTCTATGGTAAATTTCTCCTTTATTTTACCGTCAAGTGTCATATATCCAAAAGGATAAATCAATATTCCCATGGGAATTATCAAAAAAGCAAAGTTTAAAAACATTCAGAATAGAGATTAAGATAATGGCAACTATAGAGTTTGAAAAAGACAAAAATGAAGCCAAAGTTATTTTCAGGGAAACAGATTTAGAGGCAATTCCAAGAATGCTCTGCGAAAACATGCTTGATTCAAAAGACGTTGAATTCGCTGCAATGAGGAAAAAACACCCTTTAGATGAGTTCTCAGAAATGGAAGTAAAAGCAAAGGAACCTGCAAAAGAAATAATAAGTGCAGTAAAAGAAACAAAAAAACAAGTCTCTGAATTCTCAAAAGAATTTGCTTCTGCTTGGGCTTAAAAACATTTAAAACTTCTACACTTATTTTTTAATTGTAATGAACTTAAAAAAAATCAAAGAAAAAATCCTTAGATTTTGGGATTTTATCTGGAACGGCAAATCTCTATCAAGTTACATTGCTTTTCTTGTATTCTCTGCAGTTTTTCTTCCTCTTGTCTGGAAATTATTTCTTTTTATTTTAGGATTTTTTGGAATAGTAGATATAACAGCAATTTTAACTCCAAGCATGGTCCATGGAAGTAATATACAAACAACATATTACTCCTGGCTTTCAGAAAACGGTTTTAAAGAGGAAGAATATTCAAAATGGTTCTCTCCAAACGGATTTAATCCAGGTGATGCAATTATCCTAAAAAAAGTCAGTTCTCCTTTTGATATTAATGTTGGAGATGTAATTGCATTTATTTCTTACCAAAATGGCCCTCAGATAATTCATAGAGTTGTTGAAAAAAAATGCAGTGAAACAGAATGTATTTATTCAACAAAAGGAGATAATAATTTATACAAATTAGCATTTGAAAAGGAAATTAATTCTAATCAAATAACCGGGAAATCTTTATTATTAATTCCTTTTATTGGTATTCCAAGAATGGCGCTTTATTATTTAATGTCAATGGCAGGGTTTGGATATGTTCTGTCCTAAATGCGGTTCATTACTGCTCCCAGAAGATGGGAGAATGGTGTGTGACTGCGGTTTTTCAGAAAAACCAGATAATTTTAAATTAGGCGAATTGGCAGGAAAAAAAGCAAAAATAACTCATAAAGACAGCGAAAAAGAAATTCAGATTCTTCCAGAAACTAACTGTCTATGTGCAAAATGCGGAAATAGAAAAGCATATTATTGGTTTGTCCAGACAAGAGCATCAGACGAACCTCCTACAAAATTTCTAAGATGCACAAAATGTGAGAATACTTGGCGGGATTACAGCTGATTTTTTGTTGATGCAAGTTTTTATAAAAGTTTAGAGGATAAATTATAACCATGGTTGTAGAATCTGAACCTAAAAAATTTACAGTGCTTCCTGCAAAGGAAAGATTGATATCAGAAATAGAACAAACATCAGACAGCAGAATAGCAGTAATGGGGACAATAGTTGAAAAAAATGATGATTCAAGTTCAATAATTATTGATGACGGAGAAAAACAAATAGGCGTCATTGTAATGTCTGACTTTCTTTTGGATTCTTTGAAAGTAGGTAAATTAGTCAGAGTACTTGGCAGTTTATTTAAAATTGAAGGCATTGAACAGAAAGAACTTGAAATGCGCGGAGAAATAATCCAGGATATGACAGGACTTAATTTTGAATTATACAAAAAAGTTCATAATTTTACAAAAGAAAAAACTCCTAGTGATGAAAAAAAATAGATTCTTAATGAATTTTTCAGGATAAAAAAATATTAAAAAGCAGAATACTAATATTTGGATTTTTAAAAGCCAGATAAATTAACTTGCATTTTTAATATACTCCATTTAGAACCTGCTTTTTCATAAGAAAAAATAATGAGAATTTACAGAATTATGCGACTTCTTTATAGCTCCAATTTATCAAACAAAACATTTTTTATATAAGCAAATTCTCTAAATTATTATATGGCAGAGGTAAATATTTCTGAATTAAAGGAGATGATTAAAGAGGAAATATCTAAAAAAGAAGATTCTGAAATGACTGCTGAATTAAAAAGATTAATCACTGACTTGACTCTTGAAAACAGAAAGATGGTTGATATTAATTTAGCTCTGCAGAGCAGGATAGTAGAATTAATGATAAATGTAACTGAAATGATAAAAAACCTTCAGACATTGACAAAAACATTGCAGGAATCTCTTAGTGGAGGGGAGGAAGAAAATGAAGAGGAAGAAAGTGAAGAAGGAACAGACAACAATGCAGTAAAAATGCTCGCAATTCAAAATAAACAGATGTTAGAAGTTATGAGTAACTTAGAAAAATATATAAAGCGCCTTTACCGAAAAGATATTATAAGCAATATAAGAAGCAAAAAAGATGAAATATCTGGTGAAAATATAGATGAGCAATAAAAAAGCAATAACTCCAATTGTAGCAACAGTTCTTCTTTTAATGATGACAGTAGCAGCTGCTGCAGGTTCTTATTTATGGCTAACAACAATAACGAGTGAACTGCAGTCAAATGTAGCAGGAACAGTATCAGATGTAACAGGAAAAACAGGAAGAACTTTCAGTTTAACAGTTATCTGCAATGCTTCAAAAGCAAATTCTTCATTTGCTGATTATGACTCAAACAATATAAGAACAGTCTATGCAATTATCCAGAACACTGGTTCTACAAAATTAACATCAGGCAAATGGGTTGCAATTCTTACTCACCCAACAACACAAGATGCAATTGAATCTCAGATTAATGAAACAACAACAGAAATCGCGGCAGGCGATATGGTAGGACTTTATTTCCAGTTTAGTAAATTAACAGATACAAACCTGAATTATATTATAGATATAACATCCCCAATTGGAGCTTCCGGCTCTGACACTTGTTAATCAATTCCTTATTAATGTAAAAAGTATTTAAAATGTAACTAATTTTATTTCTATAATGGAAATTAAAGA
>CAZVOT010000069.1:4063-5248 GCA_964628775.1 Candidatus Woesearchaeota archaeon | reverse complement strand
ACAAAATTTTAAAATTAAAAAATTCTCTTAAATTCTTAGGGAATTTTGAGGATTTATCATTTAGATGAAAAATGTAATCATCTTGTTTGGTGAAGTATTTAGAAAAAACCTCTTTTGTAAATATTTCTCTCAAAAGTTTTGGAAATTCTCCGGATTTACCTCTTGTTATTAAGTGAAGTCCTGTATCTAGAGTATAACCTCTATAACTTATTGAGGTAAAAGAACCGCCTATTTGATTATTTTTTTCAAAAATTATGGGATTTAAGCCTTTCTTTTTTAGAAGTGCACTGATACAAAGTCCGCTAATCCCTGAACCTATAATTACTGCATTTAACATTTAAGTTCAATAGAATTTTATATATTTTAAGTTTTTATGGTAAAGTTAATAATTAGAAAAAATATGAAGTTATAATTAATATGAGAAGATTAATTTTTGTAAGACATGGGGAAACAAAAGGAAATAGAGAAAGGAGAATACAGGGCGCTGTTGATTCTGAATTAAATGATATGGGGAAAAAACAAGCTAAAAAAGTTGCTTTAAAATTAAAAAATGAGAAAATTGATGTTATTTATTCAAGTCCATTAAAAAGAGCTCATCAAACTGCTGTTGAAATTGCCAAGTATCATAATAAAAAAATAATTGTAAAAAAAGAACTGATTGAGATTGACTGCGGTGAATTTGAAAGTAAAAAATTAGGAGAAATTTTGAGAGATTATAAAAAAAGAGGAAAATTCTTTGAATTAATTAATATGTTTGTTAAATGGATTTTTGACAAGGATAATTTTGCTTTTCCTGGCGGGGAAAGTTATATCTCGCTTACAAACAGAACTATGAAATTCATAAAAAAAATACCCGGCAAATATAATACAATACTTATTGCAACACACAGCGAGGTTATATATAATCTTGCGAGAATAATTGATATGTGGTCAAATTGGAAGGAATTTTACAGGTTGATAGATATTTTAGATAACTGTTCAATCTCTGAATTTATTGAAGAAAATGGAAAATTAAAAATAGTTTATTTTGATAAGTAAATTACTTTTTAGTATTTTAATTTTGCTGAACTCCAAAAAAAAAGAAAAGATTTTTTTAGATTTCATCTGTCTCCTCGGAGATTATTTTTTAAAAAATAAAAAGAAGCGCCTCGACTGATGCACAAAAGTTTCTTTTGGCACAAAAAT
>CAZVOT010000069.1:0-3963 GCA_964628775.1 Candidatus Woesearchaeota archaeon | reverse complement strand
ACTATATTATTGAGTTCGAATCTCGAAAAAAGAAAATAAAAAGAAGCGCCTCGACTGATGCACAAAAGTTTCTTTTGGCACAAAAATTGCAGAGCAATTTTTGGATATTGAACTATATTATTGAGTTCGAATCTCGAAAAAAGAAAATAAAAAGAAGCGCCTCGACCGAGATTCGAACTCGGGTCCCAGGAGTGACAGTCCTGAATCCTAGGCCGCTAGACTATCGAGGCTTTGCGAAAATAAGTCCGAATGAATAGTTTATTTCAACAAACTTTTTATGAAAAAGTTTGTGTGCCATAAATTCTTGAAAAAGAATTTATCAGCACTTTTGGATCAACCATTTTCTTTCTTAAAGAAAAGGGTTGCGCTATTGATTATCGAGGCTTTGCCAAAATAAGTCTATCTAATAAAATTATTGAAATGAACATTTAAAAATATGATGCTCAAAAGAAATTTAACCTGTTTTTGTGTTTTATTTATGTGTGTAAAAAACTTTTTGAAAAGTCAAAAGAAGAATTTGATACTGCTGTAAAAGCATTTTATGTTTCTTATCCTGTTTTTGCTGATAAAAGAGTATTTCGGAGTTCGTTAGAACATTTGATTTTGGCTTTTAATTCTCTTATAATGGGTTTTTTTAGGTATAATAAAGCAGGAAGAATACCCAAAAGTGTTGATAAGAGAATGTTCTTATCTTTACAAAAATATTCAAAAAAGTTAGAATTAACTGCAATGGATATAAAAAATTTAGAGGAAGTAATCTCTATTAGCAGTATAATCGGCTCAACAATTGAAGATTTTGAGAAGGATAATTCTCTTTTTTAAATTTCATATCAGTATAAAACAGAAAAAATTGAAGAAAAAGAGATATCAGAATATTTTAAAACATTTAAAAAATTGACTTATTTAATAACAAATAAGGTGAGATTAAAAAATGGTTTTTAACTGGGGAAGAGAAGGATATATACTTGAGCGGGCTGAACAAGAGCTGAAAAAAGCTTCTCTTACTCTTACAACTGCAAAAACTCAAAAAGATGTACAGAAGTATTTTTTTTATTTAATGGGTTCAATGGATTTAGTTGCAAGACATATTATGGAAAAAGAAGGACATAGAATTGAATCTGAAAAAAATTGTTTTGCAGGACTTAATAAAGTAATTTTGGCAAAGAACGGCGTAAAGCCGTATATATTTGAGTTATACTATTATCTTGAGTCAATAATCTCAAAGAAAATGACTGTTTATCCTGATAAGGTTGTGATAAATTCATGGAAAAAGAATAATATCATACCTTTTGACGAAATGGAATTCTATATTAATGAATTAAAAGATGTTGTATCAAAAATCAAACCAAAGAATAAATAATCTCTGCTGATTTTTCTGCTCCGTTTAATTTTGATTTGAATTTATCAAAAGAGTCCTTTATTTCAAAAAAGTTGGATAGTTCTTTTTTTAGGGAAGAGCCTTTGAAGTTACCTGAGTAGAACTCTCCAAAGTTAAGCCGTCTTACTGAGACTGCATTTGCAAACTGTTCAACATGATTATTAACAGGAATTAGGAACATTGGCTTCTTGAATGCAAGAGCTTCTGATATTGTTGAAAATCCTGCTGTACAGATTATACCCTCGCAGATTTTCAAGTATTCTGTGAAATTTTTGATAAGGGGGAAAATGGTTATATTTTTGAAGTTGATTCTTTTTCTTGTGCAGTAATTTGAGGATAAAACAAAATTTATGTCTTTAAATTCTGAGAGAATCCTCAAGAAAGAAGAATAACTTTCTCTTGTCATGTCTGAACCCCCCAGACTTACTAAGTAAAAATTATTTTTTGGCTTTAATTTTTCTATCAATTTTTTGGGCGAAGGAAGATTAAGTATGTTCTCCCTTATTATAGGAGGAACTAGATTTATTTTTTCATCTGTTTTGTATTTGTATAAACTTGGGATTATCAATCTATCTGCTCTTTTTATTACATTCTTTTCAATTTGTTTTAAAACATATATCTGCCTGCTGAATTTTTTCAGCTCCTCTTTTCTAAAATATTTTTTTTCGTGGAGAACATTTAAAATATTCATTACCATTACTCTTTTGATATTTTTTATTCCTGCTGTTATAAAGGACGAGGGTTCTGAGTCGCTTATGATAACATCTGGCTTGAAGTTTTCTATTATTTTTGATAAATATCCATAATCTTTATAGAAAGTAAAGGGGTAGGATAATGCATTTAGGAGAGTTGAAGAAAGTTCAAAATTAAAGCTTCTGTATGAAATTTTCATTCCTGAAATTTTTTCTGTTTCAAAACCTCTTAATCTGAAGTAATTATATGCATTGCCGTAAGAAGCAACTTTGATTTTGTCTGATTTTTTCATTTTATTGATTATAGAATGCACCCTTGTTGCGTGCCCAAAACCTACTCCAAATGGGACAAATAGAAATTTTGACATCTTATTTATAATAAAAGTATTCACAATATTTAAAGCCTTGTTTTTTTCCTAGTTTTTTGGCTTTCCACTCCAAGAATGGAACTAAAAAGAGCAGGAGACTTTTTTGGCTTTTAAAAACTTTTAAGGCTTCTTTTTTCTTTTTGTATGTTTCTGTTATGTCAAAAAGGATATTTAATTCTCTGCCAAAGAATAATTTTTTTATTGAAGAGATATCAAAGAAGAATAATTCTGGCTTTTTTTTCATTTTAGATACTGCTTCATTTACAACATTATTTACAAAAGTGTGGTTTGGGTGGGTATCATTTATAGAATGGGTAAAAATTTTATTTGGTTTGTATTTTTTTATTATTTTTTTTACTAGTTCAAGAGCTTTTTCTTTTTTATCAGACATTTCCATATCTGGAAAACCTAAAAAAGAAGTTGAGGAAAATCCGACTATTTCACCTGCTTTTTTTGCTTCTTTTATTCTTACTCTCTGGAGTGTGTCCTCTTTTTTCCAGGGAGGCCATTTTCCCCCAAATGAGAATATTATACAGTGGACTTTTTCTGTTTTTGAGAGTTTTGCTGCTGTTCCGCCACAGCCTAAAATCTCGTCATCTGGATGAGCTACAATAATAAGTGTTGTCATGTATAACTATATTTTTAAGTTTCCTGAATTTAAAAGTATTTTATGCACGCTTTGATTTCTGATATACATTCCAACTTTGAAAGTTTTAATAGGTTTTTTGATAAATTCAGAGGAGAAGATATTATTTGTCTTGGGGATATTGTTGGATACGGCCCTATGCCTAAAGAGTGTATAGAACTTTTGAAGCAGAAGGGAATAATCTCTGTAATTGGGAATCATGACTTTTCTTTTGCCAATAATGACTTTTCTAAGTTCAGCAGAGATTATGAAAAAAGCGCTGTTTTGAGTTTAAAGGACTTGAATTCTTCTGATTTGGATTTTTTGAAAAAACTTCCTGACAGGTTAAAATTGAAAATTGGTGTCCATAATGTTTATGCTGCTCATGGCTCTCCGATTTCCTTTTGGGAATATGTTCATTATGATACAAGTGCAGAGATTCTGAATAAATTTTTGGAGATTACAAAATGCGATGTTATTCTGCTGGGACATACACACTGTGCTTTTTTTAGAAAAGTAAAGAATGGATTTATTTTAAATCCGGGCTCTATTGGACAGCCAAGAGATGGAAATCCTAATGCCTGTTATATGGAAGTTGATTTTAATGAGAAAGAATTAAAACCAAAGATTATCCGGTATTCCTATGATATTGATTCTACTGCAAGGAAAATAAAGGAGAAAGGTTTGAATGAATTCTATGCTGACAGACTTTACAAAGGGTTTTGAATCAAATATAGAAAATTTTTAAAATACTCTTAAGTAAAATAAATATACTCATTTGCTCCTGTCGTCTAGTTCGGCCAAGGATTTTGGCCTTTCGAGCCGAAGACCCGGGTTCAAATCCCGGCGGGAGTACCATAATCTATTAAATCCCGTGGCACCAAAAATACTTTTTTTATT
>CAZVOT010000068.1:0-5393 GCA_964628775.1 Candidatus Woesearchaeota archaeon | reverse complement strand
TTAAAAATAACAATTTGTTTTTTATATAGTTTTTTAAAGGACTTTTTTGTAATTATTCTAATGGACAAATTCATGAAAAGTGCAATAGCAGAAGCAAAACTCGGACTTTCAGAAGGAGGAATTCCAATAGGTTCTGTTCTTGTAAAAAATGGAAAAATAATAGGAAGGGGGCATAATAAGAGAATACAGGAGAGTAACCCCTTAATTCATGCTGAAATTGACTGTCTTATGAATGCAGGAAGAATTGGGAGTTATAAAGACACTATTTTATACTCAACACTTATGCCCTGCTATTTATGTGCCGGAGCAGTGGTGCAGTTTAAGATAAAAAAGGTAATTGCAGGAGAAAATTATGGAATCTATGGAGGTAGAAGTGGTTAATTTAGATATTTTAGAATGCAAAGAGATGATGAAGGATTTTATCAAGAAAAATAAGAAACTTTGGCAGGAAGATATTGGAGAATTATAATCTTTTTCAGTTTATTTTATAAATGTTTTATGATTTAGAATAATAGATGGCTGATGATGATATCATAAGCAGATTTGAGGAATTTGTAAGGGAAAACTGCTATGAAGACCTGCTGTCTCTTGTTAAATTAAAAAGCCAATCATTATTTGTTGATTTCAAGAAACTTGAACTTTTTGAACCAGAACTTGCTGATACTCTTCTTGAAAAATTTGAAGATACAATTAAACTATTTGAAAAAGCAGTTGAAATGATAGATCTTCCTGTTGAGAAAGGAAAAATATTTGTCAGGCTTGTAAATGTTCCAGAAAATTTAGATATTCGTATAGCAAACTTACGTTCTGAAAGTTTAGAGGGATTTATTTCATTAAAAGGACTAATAAAGCAGACATCAGTAGTCCGCCCTATTGCAAAAAGTGTTGTTTTTGAATGTCCTGCCTGTAATTCTTTAATTGATGTCAAACAAGAAGGAGTTTCAGAAATAAAAGAACCGAAAATGTGTAAATGCGGAAGAAAAGGAAGATTTGTAATAAAAGAAAAAGAACTTGTTGATTTCCAAAAAATTGTACTTGAAGAATGTCCGGAAATTTTAGAAGGAGGAGAACAGGCAAAAAAGATTGATGTTTTTTTAAAAGATGATTTAGTTGACCCTACTTTACAAAGAAAAGTTGTTCCTGGAAGCAAGGTTAGAATATACGGTTACATAAAAGAAATCCCTATTAGGAATAAAAGAGGAGCTCCGACTACAATTCATAATTTCTTAATGGAAGCAAATAATTTGGAATCTGTTGATAAAACATATGAAGATATAAAAATAACCCCTGCTGAAGTTGAAGAAATAAAAAAACTTTCAAAAGACCAGGAATTATTTGATATCTTTGTTAAAAGTATTGCTCCTTCAATATATGGATACAACCAGATTAAGCAGTCTCTTGTACTGCAGTTATTCGGAGGAGTCAGGAAGAAAAAACCAGATAATACTTTTTCAAGAGGAGACATACATATTATGCTTGTTGGAGATCCAGGTACAGGAAAATCTCAACTTTTGAGGAATGTAACTTCAATTTCGCCAAAAGGTATGCTAGTCACTGGAACTGGAACCAGCGGAGCAGGACTTACTGCATCAGTAATAAAAGATGAAATACTCGGCGGATGGACTCTTGAAGCAGGTTCAATTGTTCTTGCAAATAAAGGAATTCTTGCAATAGATGAAATTGACAAGATGAACAAAGATGACAGAGTTGCAATGCATGAAGCCATGGAGCAACAAACGGTTTCAATATCAAAAGCAAATATACACGCAACACTGCGTTCTGAGACATCTGTCCTGGCTGCTGCAAATCCAAAGATGGGAAGATTTGACCCATATAAATCAGTCGGCGAACAGATTATTCTGCCTCTGCCTTTGATAAACCGTTTTGATTTGATTTTTATTGTAAGAGATATTCCTTCAAAAGAACATGATGAAAAAGTTGCTTCGCATATTCTTGAAATGCACAGGGACCCGAATGAAAACAAGCCTGCTCTTGAACCGGATTTTTTCAGGAAATATATTGCTTATTCAAAAGAGCATGCAAATCCAATTTTAAGCCCGGGAGCCATTAGAATAATTCAAGATTTTTATGTAAGTATGAGAAATAAAGTTACTGAAGAATCTGAAGTAAGGTCAATACCTATATCTGCCAGACAGCTTGAAGCTCTTGTCAGGTTATCAGAAGCATATGCCAGAATGAAATTATCAAAAGAAGTCAGTGTTGAAGATGCAAACAAAGCAATTGAACTTGTGCAGTATTCCTTAAAACAGGTCAGCACTGATTATGAAACAGGCGAGATTGATATTGACAGGTTAGTTACAGGAATTACTGCAACACAAAGAAAAAGAATAGCAGATATAAGCAAAATAATTGAAGAACTGGAAGGAAAGCATGAATCAAGGATTGTTCCTATAGATGAACTTATTAATAAATGCAAAGAAGCCGGACTTGATGAGGGAAAAGTTAAAGAAATGATTGAAACTATGAAAAGGAATGGAGAAATATTTGAGCCGAAAGCTCATCATATAAAAAGAGTGGGTTGAATAAAATGGAAGATGAAAACCAGAAAAAAAGACAGACTGCATATATTGTAGATATAAAAAGCATAATGACTGCCAAAGTTGAAAAGGGCGAGAAATTTTCAAATTTCAAGATTGAGAACCTTCCTGTTTTCAGAGTTAATGTTCTTGGAACGATTGTTAGAAAATATGAACCTCCTACAGGAACATTTGTTTTTTTGACTCTTGATGACGGGAGTGAAACAATTTCCGCTAAGTTATTCAATGAAGACAAGAAAATGGCGGAAAATATTGAAGCAGGAGATTTAGTTTTAGTTATTGGAAAAATAAGAGAGTACAATGATGAAGTATACTTACAGCCAGAACTGTTGAAAAAAGTTGAAGATAAGAATGAGTTTATTTATAGAAAACTGAAAATTCTGGAATCAAAGAAAATGATTTTTGAACTTGGAAAGGAATACTTTGAGGAAAATGAAGGAAAGCAGGAAGAATTAACTGCAAATGTAATAGAGACACCCAAAACAATAATAATAAACTTCATAAAACAATCTCAAAGCGGAGTTTCAATTGATGATATAATTTCTAAAACTAACTTTGACAAGGAAATTGTGAAAGATACTGTAAATGACTTGATGAGAGACGGCGAGATATTTGAGCATAAGCCTGGATTTGTAAAAACTATATAAGAGAAACATATTTTATCAATTGGTTTAATTTATCCTCTTTGAGATAATAATTTTATCTCCTGCAGTTTATTCATCATCAAATTTCTTAAAACCCTGCCCTGAAAGAACTCTATAAATATTATAAAAGAATCTTCTTCTTTTTACATGTTTCCAGAATTTATTTGAAACTATTACATCCTCGAATAGACTTTCAAGATAGATATTTCCTTTATTTCTTTTTTTCCATTCTTCAATTGTTTCTCTTTCTAAATCCTCAGCAAGTTCTTCTTTTTCTATTTTTTTGTACAATCTGCTTTTATCTTTTTTTATTCTGTCTTTTATTCTCATATACTTTTTTAAAATTCTTTCTCTGAGTCCTTTTTTTGGAATCTCAGTAATATTTTTTTTAGACGCAATAACACCATCAACTAAGTCTTTGATTTCTTTTTTTATTCTTATAATTTCTTTTCTTTTTTTTGAATTTTCAAGATGAATCTCTAACTCATCCCATTTTTTGTATTTTTCTTCAATTTCTTTATCTTTTCTAATTTTTGCGGCTTTTTTCACAATTTTTTACTATAATTTAAGAGAATAAATATTTATTGCAGGATGATTTTTTCGCCGTATTTTGCAAAAATTGTTTTTTTGGTTATTTTCTTGAAAAATTGCGGAAATTCTGTGTGTATTGGAATTACTTTCTTTGCTTTTATTTTTCCAATCATTTTTCTTAAATCTACACCATTTGCGTGTCCGGAACAATGAACCTGGAATCTTTTTTCACTGGCAATCCCAAGAATATCCAGCCATCTGTCTTTTCTTTCTTTATCCAAAAGCATTTCTTCGTCAAATGGTTCTGTTGTTGAGTTTAAATATATACTTCCATTTTTAGGCTCAATGTCTAACAAGTTTCCAAGCTGGAAATCACTGCAGAAGAATAAGTATTCTTTCTGATCTCTTTTTATTTCATCTGTTGATACTGTGTTTTCTGCTTTTAGGAATTCTCTCTCCCATATATCATAATCCAGAGGTATCTGTTCTTTTGGAGCTTCTGGGTGATTTACCAAGAACCAGGATTTTGGCATTTTATATATTAAAACATCTTTTAATTTTGGAATTACTTCTGTATCTTCAAAAGTTTTTAGCAGGAATGCCTGCCTGAAATCAACTACCATTTTTCTTTCGCAGTTTTTTGAAATTTTATAAAATGTTAATATTCTATCCAAGTCCCTTGTTGGATAATTGATAACCGCAAGTTCAGTGCATTTTGAAATATGCTGGCTTGATTCTTTTTCAACATCCTCTTCTGTGAAGCTCTTTTTTTCTTTTATTCTTGTTCCTTCTGTAATGAGTAAACTCGGCTTCGATTCTTTTGCTTTTTCAACAAAATATTCTGTTTTTTCAGGATTTCTTCCGTGAAATCTTAAATCTCCTGTGTAGACAATATTTCCTTCACTGGTTTCTAAAATATAAGCTGTTGCTCCTGGAAGAGAATGATCCACTTGATAAGGTGTTACTGAAACCGAACCTATTTTGAAGGGCTTATTATACTGAAAAACTTTTATGTCTCTTTCTCTCTCCTCTTGTTTTCTAGTTACTCTGCTGGTTGTTCCTTTTTCTGTTTTGAAGAACTTAAATCTTGGAACTACTTTTGTATATTCTGTTTCTTTTGTTGTTTCGTCAAATACTTTCATTATCCTGTTTGTGTAATCACTGCAGTATACTGGAATTTCTTCTTTTACCAAATCAAGATGGCTTGCATGGTCCATATGGGCGTGAGTTATTAGAATTGCATCAATATCCCTGCTTTCCGGCTTCATTCCTGAATGAATTAAAATATCATCTCTGTAAAGTCCTTGTATTTTCGGGACTAAATTCATTGCAAAATAGTCTTTTATTCCTGCTCCTTTCCTTGGCATTATGAATTCTGCGTAATATTTCTTGTATTGGCTGAAATTCATTCCAAAATCAAGGAAAATCTTTGTTCCGCTGTCTTCTAAAAGGATTTTATTTCCGCCAATTTCTCCAATTCCGCCGTAAAAAGTTAATGATACTGGCATAGTGATAATCAAAAATTGGAGTAATTTAAAGATTTATATGTATAATTATTGGAATAGTGGACACTCACCCAGGGTTAATTTATAAAATGATAGAATAAAAAAATGAAGCTCCCACCCGATGCAGAGCATCGGGGTATCTAACTAGTAAAGTT
>CAZVOT010000067.1:0-5400 GCA_964628775.1 Candidatus Woesearchaeota archaeon | reverse complement strand
AATGGGAATATACGAAACATTTCTAAATCTTAAAGAAAAAATAGAAGATTTAATTAATAATTCACAAAGAACATATTTTCATTTTGATATATTTATAGGTGATAGAGATTATTCCCAGGAAAAATTTAATGAAAAAAAAGAACAAATTAGAATAACTCAAAAATTTCTAGGTAAAGAGAATTATGAAAATAATCAGGCAATTATAATTTTAGTTAGGAGTAATATGATGGTTTATGGAAAAGCCGAATCTCCAATAGTTGAAATAGAAAAAAATAAAAAAACAAATTACAGAATGGAAAGAAGAACTTTCTTTTTGAATAAGGATTCTCCCAAAATAGAAGAAATTAAAAATAGATGCAAAGAAGATTCAAATTCCTCTATTAACATAATTGAACTTAAAGATATTATTTGAAATTTTTATTTTATCTTGAACTACACAATATTGTAACACTCATCAACCTTTCTGGCACTTTGATACACATAAGGGGGATTATACGGCTCAAAGGTTTCTATACACACAATATTGTAAACTGAGTATAAGTAGGGACTTGGGTGTATTTTGGGTAAATGTTACAATATTGTAAATTAGGTTGAGTTTAGGTTTAGAAATTAAAATCATTTTTTTACAATATTGAAAATAAATCATTTTAATACCTAAAAAACCCAAACTTGTTCCAAAAGAGTATACTCTATTTAGACAATAAACTCTCTAAAACTATAGCTCCTCAGGCAATTTATCATTATCTTCAGTTAACAATTCCAGTCCAGAACTTTGTCCTTCTTCAGGAATATCCAACTCAAATTCTTCAATCGGAGTTTTTGTTTTTTTTGCATTAAATAAGATAAGTTTATATACACCTTGATTTATTTCTCCTTCTGGATTTTCAATAAGTAAAACATTCATAATTTTTTGTTTTTTTTGAGTATCATAATGAAAGATTTTTAATGAACTTCCAACTCCACACGTCTTTAATTTAGGATTATCTCCAATAATACTTTTAATTGTATCATCTATTATTTTATATTTATTTGGAATATAATAAAGTCTAATAATATTTACTCCATAATCAGTTGGTTCTACTGGAATATTTGGTATCTCTATCATTTTAATCACCCATTTTACACTACATTATGATAACTAAAAACTTAAAAACATATCCTTAATACTATCTAAAACTTTTAGGATAATATCAAAACATTTAATAAAAAATTAAGAAGTTTGTTTCTCTTTAATCCTGTAATAGATTACTTTACCTTTTGAGAATTTCTCAACAAAACCAGTTGCAAATAATCTGTTTAAGCGCAATGATGCAGTAGAACGCGATATTTTAAGCATTTTAGATAATGTCGTTGCTTCAACAGAGCCTTTCTTATTCATCAAATCAAGCATTTCTCTATCTTTTATAGTTAAGTCTCTAATGTTAACACCTTCAACAGATTCTGTATAAAGTTCATTTTTTTTGAGTAGTTCAAGTATTTTATCAAGTTTTTCAAGAGCAGACAATTTTTCATTAATAGTGGAAAGCTGTCCAGTAAGTTCATTTAAAAGAGTGTCATTAATAATCCTCGCTTGAGATAAAGGATGTTCTGAAACTGCTTTTACTTTATCTTCCCATTCAGATAAAACCGCATCACTTTTAACAGCAGTTTGTCTTTTTTTCTTTTTAGCCGTTTTCTTCATTTTTTGCTTGTTTTTTGCCCTTTTTGAAAATCCTATTTTTTCAAATATTCCCATTTTTTCACCTCAACACATTCAACAACATATTAAACACTTCAATCAACACATTAGAATTATTTAAAACTTTCGGTAAAATGGTTCAACACTTTCAACAAGAGGCTAAACATATACTAAAAAATATACTTTACAAAATAATAATTATAATACATAACAGATATTAAAAAGTATACTTAACAAAATATATTATCAATTACATATTAAAGCATATACTACAAGAATTACTTTGCTAAAAATATTTTAGATTATATATTATGTAAAGATATAATTAAAAAACACATAAACTTCTTTCAACTTCAAGTCCCAAAAGATAAGTATATCTTCTAAAGTATAGGTAAAAAACCAATACATATAAGGTAATTTTGTCAAAATTTCTAAAAAACATATATACAACACAATATACATTAGGGGTAGATATAGAAGGTATACAGGTTTTAGAAAGAACTAAACCCTT
Source organism: Candidatus Woesearchaeota archaeon (assembly GCA_964628775.1). GTDB lineage: Archaea > Nanobdellota > Nanobdellia > CAZVOT01 > CAZVOT01 > CAZVOT01. The sequence goes on along the minus strand of CAZVOT010000067.1, from coordinate 3,211 downwards.
ATTAACTAAATTATTTAATATCTATGACTAAAACATTTAAGATTTTGAAATAATGCTTTTTTAAGCCCTAAAATTCTATTAAAACCACAAAAAAGTTTTTTTAGAAGAATCTTCTAATGTCCATTTTCTTAAATTTTAGTTATTTTTTCTATAACTCTGGATAGTCCTTCAGACTAAACAAGAAAATTATAAATCCAAGTAAGTTATAATTAAATTAATATGGCAAAGAAAATTAATGCTCTTGGAATAGAAATAGACTATAAAGAATACTGGAAAAAAAGAAAAGCAAAAAAATTATGGTGCAGAATGCAGTTAAATTATGATAGAACCAAGGAATTATTATCAGCAGGACAGTTTACAATTGAAGAACTTTGCAGAATTTTATTTGAATCAGATAAAAAATCAGATTTGGCTCTGCTTATAATCAATCACATAAAAAAAAGTGAAAAGCCTGTTTTTTTCAAAGATATGGTATTAGAATTAAAAATATCCCGCTCTACTGCCTGGCAGGTTTATTTATCTCTAAAAAGAGCAGGCATTATATCTAGAAAAACAAAAGCAGAACCTCTAATTCTCTCAAATGGTTTTGCAAATGTTCTAGAGGACCTGGAACTTTGGTGGAAAAATTTTGTCAGAGTTAAGTAAAAATGTAAAAATTTTTGCTGAATGAAACATTTAAAAAAGTTTAGTTCTATTTAAAACAAATGAACAAAAATTACTAAAATAGAATTGTTTTTGATGAATGCAAAAAACAAGAAACTCCTTATCAGGAAAGAACTATGATTGCAGACGAAAAAAAAGAAATCTCAGTTGAAAATAGAGTTCTAATAGAAGATAAAAGTGTTTTACCAGAAAAATCAGCAGAAGAAAAGAAATTAGAAAAAGATGTAAAAAAAATTATGAGATTTCTTGAACAAATTAATAAAAACAGTTTTTAATTCAGAGAAAAGGTTTTATACTTCTTGGTATCTTACAAATCCTTTTCTGGAGTAAAAATCTCCACAGCAGGTTTGTTAGGGATTTTTACTTTTTTTAATTATTAGATATTTTTCTTTATCAAAAATATTTATAAACTTAACAATAGTTAATTTTTTTACAATGATGCCTCAGGAAATAGAAGTTTGGTATATAATCCCTGCAGTTAGAAAAGAACTTGCAAAAAATCTAGCAAGTAATTCTCTGAAGCAGAAAGAAATAGCAAAGATCTTAGGAATTACTGAGTCAGCTGTATCTCAGTACTTTAAATCAAAAAGAGCAGATGAAATTAAATTAAATTCAGAAACAAAAAAACTTATTGAAAAATCAGCGTTAAATCTCAAAAAAAATAAATCCTGCACAATAAAAGAAATTCAGAAAATATGTTCATTCATAAAAAAGCAGGGGCTTTTATGTAAAATCCACAAGTCTTATGATAAAAAAATAAATTCTGCCTGCGGAGCGTGTAAAAAATGAAAAGAATATATCTAGACCACTCTGCAGCAACACCTGTTGACAAGGAAGTACTAAAAGCAATGAATCCTTATTTCAAAAAAGATTATGGCAATGCTTCATCAATACATTATTTCGGAAGAACAGCGGGAACTGCAGTAGAACAGGCAAGAAAAATAATTGCAGGAAAATTAAATGCCGAAACTGATGAAATAATTTTTACATCAGGCGGAACAGAATCCAATAACTTAGCAGTAAAAGGAATTGCATTTGAAAAAAAGAAAGGACATATAATAACATCAAAAATTGAACATGACTGTGTTCTAAATGCATGCAAGTGGTTGGAAACTCAAGGTTTTGAAGTTACTTATCTTGATGTTGATAAAGAAGGAATAGTTAATATTGAACAATTAAAAAAATCAATCAAAAACAGCACTATCTTGGTTTCAATTATGCATGCAAACAATGAAACAGGTGTTATTCAGCCCATAGAGGAGATTGGAAAAATCTGCAGGGAAAGAGAAGTTCTTTTTCACACAGACGCCTGCCAAAGTTTTACAAAAGAAAATATTGATGTAAAAAAAATGAATCTTGATTTAGTAACAATAAACTCCCACAAGATATACGGCCCAAAAGGAGCAGGGGCATTGTTCATAAGAAGGGGAGTAACCCTAACTCCCTTACTGCATGGCGGAGGACAAGAAAAAAAATTACGTTCAGGAACAATTAATGTTTCAGGAATAGTAGGATTTAGAAAAGCTGTAGAAATTAATCATAAATTAGATTACATAAAAAAATTAAGAGATTATTTAATAAACAGAATTGAAAAAGAAATCCCAAATGTAAGATTAAACGGACACAGAACTAAGAGACTCTGCAATAATGTAAATTTCTCATTCAAATTTGTAGAGGGGGAAAGCATCTTAATGATGTTAGACAAAGAAAAAATATCTGTCTCAACAGGAAGCGCCTGTTCTTCAGATTCTCTGGAACCAAGCCATGTCTTAGTATCAATGGGTGTGCCAATTGCTCTTGCCCACGGCTCAATAAGATTTTCTCTTGGAAAAGATAACACAAAAGAAGAAATTGATTATACTATAGATAAATTAAAAATAATAATAAAAAAATTAAGGGATTTAAGTCCGTTAAAAGAGGAAGACTATGCAGTACACAGATAAAGTAATGAAAGAATTCACAAAACCAAAAAATCAGGGTGAAATGGAAGATTATGATGGACTTGGCAGGGTAGGCAGTGCCGTCTGCGGAGATGTAATGGAAATTTATATAAAAATATCAAAAAACAAAGAAGGAAAAGAAATAATCAAAGACATTAAATTCAAGACATTCGGCTGTACTTCAGCAATTGCATCATCATCAATGCTGACTCAGATGGTAAAAGGAAAAACAATAGAAGAAGCAGAAAAAATAACAAAACAGAATGTTGTAGATGAACTTGGCGGACTTCCGCCGATAAAAATTCACTGTTCAGTCCTCGCAACAGATGCATTAAAATCCGCAATAGATGATTATAAAAAGAAAAAAAAATTAAATTAATTATATCTTCTTTAGAAATCCCAAAAAATAATGATGATTTAAAAGAATATATTATATCTCTTTATAAGGAATCTCTCAAAAATCCAGAAAAAAAAGAGAAATAAAAGAATATCTTGATCCTTTTGTAGATTTATACCTGGACTGTATGAAAAGCATTTCTGAGTTATTAGAAATACGCAAGTATGATATGATTATTATTCCTGCAATGGGTTCAATAATATTTATGAGA
>CAZVOT010000066.1:3459-5453 GCA_964628775.1 Candidatus Woesearchaeota archaeon | reverse complement strand
AGAAGAGTACCATTAAGTGATTCAATTGAATCAAAGTTTAACTCACCTTCTTCAGGTATATCTGTAAGAAAGGTATTACTTAAAATTCTAAGATTATTTCTTATTTCTTCAATATTTTCTCCGTCTCTATTTGGTTTTGCAAGAACAAAAAATATTTTATTTAAATCATCTGAAAATTCGCTTATAATCCTGTATTTATAGTTATTATTAAAAGATAAATTTGCCTCTACGATATTAGGTTGAGAAGCTTTTTTATATTTAGAAAGTATTTTAGAAATATATAATATATCATTTGCTATTTCTGAAAAACCTTCCATTTGATAATTATCCCCTCCTGCTCCTCTGAATTCTTCATCTTTTAAAGAGTTCATAATTAATTCTCCAAATTCGGTTATAAATTCGGATGAAAGTTGAAAAAAATTAACAGGTGTTTCTGATATTGTTACACCCCCAAGATATAGCATATCAAAATTAGTATTATCACCCTTAATTTTTTCTCCTCCAGAGGATAACAGAATTTCAGATTGCTCATTAACGGATTTACTAAAATAATCTTTTGTTTTTTTTAACACATTTTCTTCTGTCATTAAACTATTTTTTTTTGTTCTTTTAGCGTAACTTTTTATTTTTTCAAAAACAGAATCTGGAATTGAACTTGATAATCTAGATAAGTTTGAAGTTTGTTCTTTTCCAGATATTGTGCATAAAATAGAATTATTTTTATGAACAAAACTAAAATATTCATCATCATTAAGTTTTAAATAAAAATCCAGAGAGGATACACCAAATTTATCTTTTAAAAAACACATATTTGAAAAATTTTCTAATAACTGAGGTAATTTAGAATCCTGAGCATCACTCAAAAAATTATTTCTGCAATATAAAGCAAAAACGGGGTTGATATTAAAATAGAAAAATTCTTCTAATCCCATTTTATTTTTTAATTCTGGTAATTTTACTGTACCTACTCCATTATTTGAAATTAAAAGTAAACTATTGATAATCTCATTTATTGAAGTACTTTTGTTGATGATTTCTCTAATTTTTTTAGAGTTAATTTCAGCAGGAAAACTTAAAGGAATAGATTCTCCCTTTTTTGGGTGAGACTTCTTATATTCAACAGTTGATGTAAGAACTTCTAAAAAAGCCGGCCAAACATGCATTACTTCTTCTGAAAAATCTACATCTTTCATTATTGTTGTTTGGTATATGGGTATATTTGGAAATTTTGTTTTTAATTGATTAATATGATCTGGTTTTATTTTTCTATCCTTAGGGGGTATATCTGATTTATGAATCCATAAAAAAGAAGGTGCATCTGAATTTATTTTGTTTATTTCGTCTTTGTATAATAACATAGTATTTATTGTATCTAAATTTAAACTATCTACAAAATATACAAAAGAATCAATACTTCTTATTATCTCTTCAGTTTTGTTCCTGAATTCTCCTCTTAAAAGATAATCTAAAAATATAGACGTCTGTCCTGAAAAATCAATTTTTTTAACTGTAGAAAAAGTCCTGGCTTTTGGAAGGTATATCATAGAAGAACCTTTGCAATTAAAAACAGATGTAGAATGATAATTTCCCGAAATATCGCAAAATGTATTAGAAGAATTTAATATTTCTCCGTAATTTCTAATAGTTTGAGTTATTTCATTATCTGTAGATGTTTTACCCACTTTTGTTGCTCCTACAAAACCAACTGTAATCTCTAGTTGTTTTGAGATAGCCATCTCTAAATCTGACTCATTAATTTCGATTTCTGGAGTAGATTGAAGATACTTAGGTTTCATACTGAATTTTTTTGGGTTATCTTTTATTGACATTTTCTTTTTTCACCATTATATTCATTTATTAGTAATAAAATTATTCAGCAAAGTTTTTAAACCTTTTTGAATTTTAGTTTTTTCATTATAACATAAAATCGCCTGTTAGTCGCTAAACACAAGAAACCAAATAAAAAGATAATATTTTTGGTTTCTGTGCATCAA
>CAZVOT010000066.1:0-3359 GCA_964628775.1 Candidatus Woesearchaeota archaeon | reverse complement strand
AAATGCTTCACATTTTTGAGCTCAAAAAATCAAAGATTTTTTTGAGCATAAAAAATGCTTCACATTTTTGAGCTCAAAAAATCAAAGATTTTTTTGAGCATAAAAAACCTTCGGTTTTTTAATGAATAGGCGATTCTCAAAAAATTCCAAAGGAATTTTTGAGCTTGAAAACCTTTGGTTTTCAATGTTAGGGTATACAAGAAAATCTTTTAGATTTTCTGTACAAAAAATTACAAAGTAATTTTTTAGTAACAAATCTCAACCTATAAGATCAGCGTCTTAAACTCGAGATTTGTTATAATAAAGTAACAACAATTATTTAGGAATATTTTTAAATCTATCTTTTAACTATTATATTTATGACAGATATGCCAAACTTACCCCCAAATATTAATCCTGAAATTCTAAAAAGAATATCCCAAGACCCTAAAATGAAGGCTCTATTAATAAAAAAATTGCAGGAAATGAAAAAAAAAGCAGAAGTACAGAAACAAAGCGAAGAAAATGAAGAGAATAATCAAGAAAACCCGCAAACACCGGAACAAAAAAAAGTAAAAGGAACAAAAAAAGATTTCAAGGTTTTAGGAGAATTTTTAGCAAAAAGAGATTTAAGAGTCATAAAAACTTATTCAGACACAGTTGTCTCAAAATTCGGCAAATACATAAAAGCAATCTGGATAGTAGGCTCCTCAAAAACAGGCAAGGGCTTCAAGAAAACTTCTGATATTGATATTCCAATAATAGTAGATGATACTGATGTAAAGAGAATGACAAGAGGAGAATTAAAGGAAAAATTATTCCAAAGAATGGTTGAAATGGGCTTCCAGATAGACAGAAGAATTCATCCTCAAGCATATCTTTTAACAGAATTCTGGCAGTACATAAGAGAAGGAAATCCTGTCTTAATGACAATGTTAAGAGACGGCGCAATAATTTATGATACAGGTTTTTTATTGCCGATAAAGATGCTGTTGGAAAAAGGACTGATAACCCCTTCAAAAGAAGCAACAGACAAATTAATGATATCTTCAAAAGAATTAATCAAGGTAACAAAGGATGTTATCTTGGAAAAATTAAGCCATAACATACACTTAGCAGCTGTTTCAGCAGTTCAGGCAGTATTAATGGAGTTAGGTTACAGAGCACCTACACCAAAAATGACTCCTAATTTTGCAGAAGAAATTTTATTCAAAAAATTCAAGTATATGACAGAAGAAGATGTAAAAATCTGCGAACATCTTGTAATGACTTACAAGCAGGTTGAACACAAAGAATTAAGTGAAATCTCAGGAACAGAACTCCAGAAACTAATAGAAGAAGCAGAACTCTTCGTTGACAAGATGGAGAAACTTTTAAAAAGATTGAGAGAAGAGAAAGGAGAGTCATACCTCTATGAAATATTTGAAAAGAAAGAGGAATTCGAAATGAAGCATGACGGAATGATAACTTCAGAAAAAAGCGGAAGTATAGCAGAAGCAAAAGAGGAACAACTTAAAAAGGAGCTTGGACAAAGATGAAAGGAAAAATAGTTTCATACAGAAGAGGAAAAACAACACAACACCCAAACCAGATACTTGTTAAGATAAAAGATGTACTCAACAAGGAATCTGCAAAAAATTTCATAGGAAAAAAAGTAAAATGGCTTACTAAAACCAAGAAAGAGTTTACAGGAAGCATATCAAGAACCCACGGAAACAAAGGACTTGTAAGAGCAAGATTTAATAAAGGGATACCTGGACAAGCCATAAATGAAGAAGTAGAAATTAAGTAAAAATTCTTTTAAATTTTACTTTTTATTATTATATCCATGGGTTACAAAACTACTCTAAATGAAAAAGATAATTATGTCCCTTATACTAAATCTTTTAGTGTTTATTCACCAAAAAATAATTCTTCTCTAACACCTTACTCCACAAAAATAGAAGCAAATTCTTACTTAACTGCAAAAGATGAGGAAATTGGATGGAATGTATATAAGGAAGAAGCAAAGATAAGAAGAAAGGAACTTGGAATTTCATAACAAAATGTTACTAGAATACCTAAATCATTTAATAGGAAAAGAGAAGAATCTTGACAAAATTCTTTTAGAATCCCTGCCTTGCGTGAAAAATATAGAAAAGCAGGGAGAATTTATAAATGGCAGACACAGATTTATTTTCTTTTCATATTGTGTATATAGAGAACTATTCGGACACATAAAAGCCCTGGAAAAAACATCAGACATTCTAAACAAAATGAATCTTCCTCTTTCTGAAAATGAAAATAGAGGTATTATGGAATTGTTAAAAGAACATGGAACAGAAATGAAAATCCCGGAGTGCGGCTGCAGATTCTACAGCGAAATCTCATTTATTGATGAAAATAAAGAAGAAATTTTCTTATGTCCTTATTATGAATTCAAATTCAGAAAAAATAATAACTGCAAAAAACCGTTTTAAAATAGATTATTCTGCATGTATTTTTCTAAAAAAACAGAAAAATCAGATTTTTCTTTGCTGTTGTAGTATACTACAAAATCTTCGTCCGCTATTGAATAAGAATTATTACTCTTCTTTATTGTTATAAAAGGTTTTCCAGAATTTATTACCTCTTCAAAACTCCCAAAATTAATATCTGCATTTTCTGGGAAAATAAAATAATTTCCAGAGAACTTATTTTCATCTTCTTGTTCTTTTTTCTCTTCAGGAGTTAGTTCTGGAAGAAAATGATTAAAGAATATTAGTCCTACTAAGTTATTTGCGATTTCTTCTCTGTCTTCTTCATCTTTTACAGACATTGCATTTAGATTTTTTTTGTATTCTGGTTCTTCATCATCCTGCAAAGAAAAATCAACTAATTGATAATTGGGATTATTTGAAAGTTCTTCAATAATTCTTGGAAAATTTTGTTTTATTTCTATAGATAAGGAATTTTTCCATTCTTCAAATTCATTATAAAGCGAATTAATTGAATTATACAATTCTTTTTCTTTATCTTCTGAAGGTTTAATAAAAAATCTTCCATCACTCCAAAGATTAAAAATAACTGCAAGTCCTTCTAAACCGGATTCTGTTTTATAAAATCGTAGGGCGAATACCCACAGATTTATCTGTGGGATGAAGCCCGTAGTCTCTTTCCATTGTTTGTGCAAGAGAAAGATTAAATCTTCTTTGGTTTGTGTTGGTTAGCTCAATCATCCAAAGGACTTTTAATATTGCAAATATTCTTGTTTGAAACTTTTGTATAAATCAGTGTTGTACTAATATCTGAATGACCTAATAAATCCCCAATATACCATATATCCATCCCATTTTCTAATAGATGAGTTGCAAAAGAATGCCTTAAAGTATGTGGAGAAATACTTTTTCTTATGCCTGCCT
>CAZVOT010000065.1:0-5525 GCA_964628775.1 Candidatus Woesearchaeota archaeon | reverse complement strand
GTCAATTACCAACTAATGAATTAATTGGCTTGTAGTTCCAATTTTCGTTTGGGAGATTGTCTCCGAAGGACGTCACAAATAGTGAAACGGACTACGATTGGCTAATTGACAAATAGCCTACTAAATTCAGATTTACCAAATTTAGCAATATTATACAACAACAATTCTTTTTTATTTAAATGTTTCCATTGTAATTTTTAGGCAAATTCATCTGATGATTAAAATCAATCAGTTTTCTTTGCCACAACTATATAAACGCAGATAAATTTGAAGAAATTGAGTATATATCAAAAAAAGCAAAAGAATATTTAGATATACCGGAAATACCTCATTTCATAAATCTGAGAAGAAAACCCCTTCTGGAAGAGCAAATAAACATAATGAGGGGGGCATCTTTACTCTAAATATGCTGGGCTTTACAAGAATGATGGATGACTATTCGATTTGGATAGATAAAAATGGAGAGATTGAACATTTTATAAATAGATACAATGAAACCTGCGATGAATGTCCAGTAGTTACAAGAAAAGCAAGAACTCTTAAAAAAGAAAGAATTGATGAAATTTCTCTCCTTCTTTCACTCAAAGAATTGGATTTAGGAAAATGTCCTAATCTAAAAGTTCTGCCCAAGTTAAATGATGGACTTAAATATCTTCATATTGAATCTGCAGAAAATCTGGAACAAATAACTAATATACCTGAATCATTAGAACACTTGGAAATATTAGGTGCAAAAAAATTAAGTATTCCAAATGGAATTCTAGAAAGAAAAATCAAATACAGCAAAATTCAAAATTCTTAAAAAGAGAATTGTTTTTCTTTATTCAATATGGCAAAAGATTATTATAATACACTTGGAGTTTCAAAATCATCTAGTCATGATGAAATAAAAAAAGCATTCAGGGATTTAGCCAAAAAATACCATCCAGATATGAATCCAGACAATAAACAGGCAGAGGAAAAATTCAAAGAAATAAACGAAGCATTTGAAGTTCTTGGAGATGAAAATAAAAGAAAGCAGTATGACCAATATGGAAGAGTGGATTTTGGCGAAGAAGGCCCTCAATATGAAGAGTGGAGCAGAGCTTCATTTGATGATTTTATGAAAAATTTCGGTTTTGAAGATATTTTCTCATCCTTCGGCTTTGGAGGCAGAACCAGGCAGTCAAGAAGAACATTAGAAAGAGACGGAGAGGACTTAGAAAAAACAATTGAAATAACATTAGAAGAAGTAGAATCAGGCATATCAAAAAAAATAGATATTGTTGTCTTGGATGAATGTCCTAAATGCAAAGGCAAAGGAGGAAAAGGAGTTTCAAAGTGCAGTAATTGCGGAGGAACAGGACAGGAAAAAATAGTTAGAAGAACTGGCTTTATGCAGTTTGTAAGCGTCAATACCTGCAGAAAGTGCGGTGGAACAGGAGAAATAGTAAAAGAAATATGCAAGGAATGCAATGGCAAAAAAAGAACTAAAAAAGAAAAAACAATAACAGTAAGAATTCCAGAAGGAATTCAGGACGGCACAACTTTAAGAGTAAGAGGAGAAGGAAATGCAGGACTTTACGGCGGAGAGAACGGCGACTTATTTGTAAATGTAAAAGTAAAAACACATAATATTTTTGAAAGGTATGAAGATGACTTGTACTGCAAAACAATAATAAGCTTGGCTCAGGCAGTTCTTGGAGATGAAATAGACGTGCCGACAATTACAGGAAAAGCAAAACTAAAAATACCAGCAGGAACACAGAGCCACACAATGTTTCGGTTAAACGGACAGGGGCTTCCTAATTTGAATTCTGGAAAAAAAGGTTCTCAGATAGTAAAAGTAATTGTAGAAATTCCAAAAGAACTTAATTCAAAACAAAAAGAAGCAATAAAAACATTTGAAACAAAAAAAGGAAATTCAAAAACAGAAAAGGGCTTCTTTGAAAAATTAAAAGATATTTTTGAAGGAGATTAGATATTACCGGCTAGCTCCCTGCATTTAATTTATAAAGACAAATGTTTTGTTTTGAAATATGGAAGAGTATAATTCTATCGCTATTTTTCAGGGAAAATTAAAATTTTTTAGTATAGAATCTGCAAAAAAATTCTCATGATATGAATATAAAAAATATTTTTATGGTTTAAAAAACAAATCAAAAAATTTAAATAGTACTGTTTCATATATAAAACATATGATTCAAAATTGGTACAATATTGATTTTGAGGTAATTCTATCTCTCCTTGAAAATGAGAACCATTTAAGAGGATTATCGCGCAGGATAAAGATGCCGAGCGCCACATTATCAAGAAAAATAAGGAAATTAACAGACAGCAACATTCTTGATTTTAAAATTGAAGGCAGAAATAAGATATTTTTTATAAAAAAAAATCTTCAGTCAAAAACATATATCTATAATGCTGAAAAATACAAATTAATAAAGTTATTAAGAATCTACCCTGAATTAAACATAATATTAGATGAACTTTTAAATAAAGTAAAAGAAAGAGTTATAATTCTTTTCGGGAGTTATGCTAAATTTAGTGCAAAAAAGGAAAGTGATATAGATATATATGTAAATACTAACAATGACAAAATAATAGATTTAGCAAAACAGATAAATTCTAAAATAAATATTAAAACTGGAAAATTTGATAAGAATTCTGTGTTAATTAAAGAGATAATAAAGAACCATATAATTCTAAAAGGAGTGGAGGAATTTTATGAAAAAATCTGAACTTCTAAAAGAACTTAAAAAGAAAAAAGAACTGCAGTTAGTTGAACCTTCAGATGAAATATGCTTTTCTTATCTGGAAAAATCAGATGAATCAAAAAAAGCGGCAGTTTTATTGTTTGAAAACAGATTCTACAATGATTCAATAAGCTCGGCATATTATTCAATATACAATGCTTTAACTGGTTTATTATTCAAAACAGGAATAAAATCTGAGAACCATACTGCATCTATAATACTTCTAAAATTAATTTATAAAGAAAATGAATTAGCCGATGAAATATTCAAATCAAAAGAAATAAGGGAGAATGCTCAGTATTTTATAACAACTCAAAAAATAAAAGAGAGTTCAATGAAAATAATTCAAAAAGCAGAAGAATTAATATTAGAACTAAAGTTAATAATCAAAAACCTTAATAATTCAAAAATAGAACAGGTAAGAGAAGAATTTAAGAAATTATAAAAAAATTAATTTAATATCCCGCCGTTAAATTCCAGCTTAAAAACCTGCAGTCCCTTGTAAAAAATTCTCTCAACGCCGTAGAACTTGTTTAAATCTCCCTCAGAATTGCAGGAGTATGAAAAGTCCTTATCATCAAAATTTTCAGGCCCGCGAAAAGGTTTTTTTTCTTCAACTTTCATCAGCGCCTTTCTCAAGAATTTAAAAACTTCTTCATTTTTTGCTGTCTCTTCAGTTATCATTCCGTAATAATTCATTCCCCAGACAGCCTTCTTTTTTTCAAAAACAATCTCTTGTCCAATGAATATACTCTCTCCATGGTAATTATCAGTATAATCAAAATCTCCTTCGCTGTATTTTGATTTTCCTTCTCCTTTTGCATAAGTTGATTTCTTGGCATCTGCAAGAAATTTAGAAAGTTTCTCAAAGTCCATGTTTTATAGATAAACTTCAGGATTTAAATATATTATTTATTTTGGTTCTGTTAACTTACTGTAGGTTATAAAATCTCAATTTTCATTCTAATCAAAATTAATAGTTTTTAATTGCAATTATAAAACCTGCCTTTCTCAAAGAGAAAGTAATTTTAAATTCTTTTAGTTGTAGTCTTCGTTAAACAGATAACAAGAAAAAAAAATGCTTCGCACTTTTTCTAACAAAGATTAAAAGGTTCGTTATTACTCACGCAAATTTTTCTGATTGTATATGAGATTTTTGAAAAATCTATTTATAAAACAAAATATTATAAAGTTGTTGCTTATTATTGAATTAATATGGTTCAAGGAAAGACAATTCAGTTATATTTACCTGATGGGAATCCTAAAGGAATTAAGAAATGTAAGATAAATGAGAGTATTGGTAGAGCGATCTTTATTCCTAGAAATGAATTTGATAAAGCTAAAAAATTTGAAGAACTACGACAACAAGGGGTTTATTTTCTAATCAAAAAAGAGGATGAAGAAAAATTTAGATTCTATATTGGAGAAGCAGAAAGTTTAATCCAGAGAGTTTTACAACATGATAATCCTAATGAAGAATGGAATTATGTTTATCAAATTATCTAATTATTTATTTAACTAAGAATGCTAAAAAAATAATTGCTGTTAGTCCTAGTATTAAAAATATTTTAGTTAACAATTATAAAATACCTAAAAAAAAGATTAAGATTATTTTAAATGGTGTTAATTCGGATAAATTTAAAGTTATTGAAAAGAAGTATGCAAGAAAAAAATTGAAAATCCCCCCCACCAAGTTAGTTTTATCTTATGTTGGAAGAATGGTTAAAAGTAAAGGATACAATTTATTGAAAAAATTAGCATTAAATTTTGATGGAGAATTGATTATTGTAAATGATGAAGCAGATAAATATTTTAGTTCGTATCATAATATAAAAACGTTCAAATATGTTAAACAATCCACTTTAAATTTGATTTATTCAGCAAGTGATGGATTAATTTTGCCTTCAGTTAGTTCAGAGGGAATGCCTTTAGTTTTGTTAGAATCTCTATCTTCAGGGACTCCCTTACTTGTAGCAAATGCTTTGGGAAATACTGATATTTTAAATCCATTAATAAGTGAAAAGTTTAAACCTAATAATTTAAAAGAACTTTTAAATAAGATTCATCTATTAAAAAATAAATCCCCGCAGGAATGCAGAAAATATGCTGAAAAATATAAATGGGAAACTTGCGTAGAGGAATATATTAAGATTTATGAAAATTGGATTTAGTTCCCGTATGGGACCGCGAACATATTGGAGTGAATGGTTTAAGGAAAGAAAACACTTTGTTTTAGAGATAGCCCTAGGAAAAAGTTACTTATCCTATGAACCAGAAAGACTAAAAAAATTAGTTGAAAGCCTAAAAGATTTTGATTTAAGCATGCATAGCATGACAACATGTCTATTTTCTAATTCAAATAATATAATCAATGAAGCTCAGCAAAAAATGCTAATAGCTGAAATGAAAATTGCAAATTTAATTGGTGCAAAAGAACTTATTTTTCATATGCCTGTAGATATTGAAATACAAAAAATTGAAAATTATGCTAAAAAATTTTTCAAAACTGCAAATCATTTTTCTAATAATTTTAATGTAAATTTGATTTTAGAAAACAACTCAAAAGGTTCTTTTTCTAAGGAAGAGGATTTTACTTATTTTTTAGAAAAAATTGCTGATATTAATTTGTGTCTAGACATTGGACATTTAAACAGAGCTAATTATTTGTATAAGATTGATATCAATAATTTTGTTAAAAAATTAAATAATAAAATAGTACACACCCATATTCATAATAATTATGGAAAGTCAGATTCTCATAATAGTTTAGAAAATGGAAATTTTAATTAT
>CAZVOT010000064.1:0-5729 GCA_964628775.1 Candidatus Woesearchaeota archaeon | reverse complement strand
TATTTCAAAACTAAAGTTTTGTAATTCCGAAAAATTTCATTTTTCTTGTATTTCAAAACTAAAGAATAATAAATTTTTTATTAAATAAAATAAAAAAAATAAGAATTAAAGTTTATTCTTAGCCGCAATTTGCTTCAGTTGTACTTCCTGTTGCTGTTCCAATAGGACCTAGTCCTGCTGATTCTGCTTGTGTGCTTAATGTTGTTTTACATTCTTCTGGTGCTGTTATGAAAGCATTGCATACTACTGTTTTTATTGCTTCTGCTGTTCTGCTTGGACTTATCTGAACACCATTTAATACTAATGTTGGAGAGCCTTTAACACCATATTCAATGTTTAAGTCTGACTCAACATTGAATTGCGGGTAACTTCCTCCCATCCATGTTTCTTTATCATTGTACATTTCTGTTATATTGTATTCTACGTCTGTTTCTGAAGTACATTTATCAAGCATTTCACTGTCTATTTTTACTTCTGTTATACATCCTGCGTAATCCCCTGCTTTAACAAAGCAGGTTAAATAATCTATGAATTTTGCTTTTTGTTCTTTCTGTATGCAGTACATTCTCAGATTTTCGTCAAGTTCTTTTTTGCCATGCATTGCATAGCTTACGAAATTGACTGTTAAATCTGCCTTGTCTTTTAGAAGTTCTAGTACAGGTATATATGCTTTTAAGAACTGAAGTCCGTATGGACAGTAAGACATTATGAATGCTTCTGCCTTAGGTTTTTTTGTTTTTTCTACTGTTGGTGTTTGTGTATTTGCTGTTTCTGTTATTTGTGCGTTTAAATTAACTGCGCTCGGGAAAAGCACATTTCCATCTGATGTTACAAATGATGTGTAGACCGAACCACTGATGTTTATTCCAACAACGAATAAATCCTGTTCAGGCATTTTTTCTACACCTATAATCTGTACATCTCCAGAAACTGCTTTTTGAAGGTAAGTTGATACCTTTTCTGCTACTTCTGCAGTTGTTATTGCTTTTGAGTCAACTTTGACAAACCATCCTTGGAATGTTCCTATAAGCACAATTGTTAGAACTGCGCTTATAATAACTGTTGAATAAAACCAAGGTGTTTTTGGAAGTTTTTTTAAGTCAATTGTAATTACTTCGTCATCTTCTTTTTTGCGGTTTTCTTTTTCTATCTTTTTTTCTTCGTGTTCTTTTTCTGTCATTTTGAATTACCATCCTATTAATCTTTAAAATACTTTCTAAATTTGAGTATAAATATTACTCTTTACCTTTAAGTAGTAAAAAATAATATTTAAAAAGGTTTTTGTTATAATACAAAGCTTTTTTGTGCTATTACCGGCCAACTCCATAGAAGATATTTAAATTTTATCTGTAATGTATTAAAACCTGAAGAGTTCATTTGATTCTTTTTTCAAATTCATCAAATATTTTATTGCCTATCTTTATTCTTTCTTCTTCACTTATCTTTTTTTTAGCTTTTCCTCTGAGTTTATGAAATTCAATCAGTGCTTTTTTTATCTTGAATTCTTCTACTTTTTCACGCAGAGCTGTCCTAATAAATTCTGTCCTATTTTGAAAACCTGCATTTTTTGCTGTTTTGTCTATATCTTCTAAATTCTTCTGTTTTATTTTGAATGTGACTAATTCTACAGCCATATTAACATTGTATATACAAATTTCTTATTTCTTGTTATTTATGATAAAAAATTTTAAATCTGTTTTATGCTTTCATTTGTTTATATGCAATTTACTGAAAATGTTGAGAAAATTGTTCATTTTGCACTTGTTCTTGAAAAATTCCCCCAAAAAGATATTGCAGACGAGTTTCATATTGCAAAGAGCTATGTATCAAAAATAATAAATAAATTATGCGGGATGAATTTAATTGAGAGAAAAGCAAAGAATTCTTTTTTTGTTTCTGACAAAACAAGGCTTCTTTTATTGTGGGCGGTTCATAGAAAACCAAGAAAAGCATATGCAAAAATACATCTTCCTCTTAAAAGTTCAGAGATTATTGAATTTCTTGAAAGGAGAAAAATAGATTATTCTTTATGTATGATATCTGCTTTTTCAAAAATAAATAAAAGTAAAACAGACAAAGTTTCTGTTTACCTGAAAAAACAGGACATAAAAAAACTAAAAGACGAATTTCCGCCGGACAAACACGGAAACTTAATTATTTTTGAAGGAAAAGACAATGAGTTTTTTGGAAGCAAAGACAAAGTTTTGGATATTTACCTGACTTTTGCAGACTTGTATTCAAGAGGATTTTTAGACTGCTTTTCTCTCTTAAAGTATGTGAGCACACATATTTAAATTTAATCTTTATGTGTGCTCACACAAAATTCAATATTCTGCAGATTTTTCTAAATAATTAATTAACATTTTTATAAACGGAGAGAGATTTCCTTTAAGTCCATCTCTCAATGCAGAGTAGTACTCTTCTTTATTTTTGTTTTCAATATTTACAGGAGGATAATTTTCTTTTTTTAGCATATAATTCAGGATTAATCTTCCAGTTCTTCCATTGCCGTCAATAAAAGGATGAATTCCTTCAAAAGCAATGTGGAAATAAGAAATTCTTATTAAAGGATGATACTTTTTTACACTAGTTCTGTACCATCTCATTAATTTTTTGAATTCTCTTTCAATTTCATCAGGTTTTGGAGGGAGTTCCTGTTTTTCAACTCCTCTTATGTAAACCTGAACATTCCTAAATACTCCTGCATTTTTTCCAAGGATATTATACATCAATTTTTTATGTATATCTAATATAAATTTTCTGCAAAAAGTTCCAGAATAATCTTTTATAAAATCAAAAGCAGTTTTATGATTTTCAACTTCTCTGATTTCTTTTATTGTTTTATTTGAAGGAGAGATTTTGTCGTATAATATTAATGCAGTTTCTCTTAAATTTATAGTAGAACCTTCAATTGTATTTGAATTATATGTAAATTCTGTTGTAAACCATTCATCATACTTTTGTTTAGATACTTTGTCCATTGAATTTATTTTATGAGAATATTTCTTCTTTATACCATCTATTTTTTTTATATCTTCTTTTCCAATTAATTTTTTTAGCGGGTCTGTTCTTTCTTCAAAAATTCTTATTTTATCTTTTAGTTCAGAAGAGTATTTGCTTTTTAGATATTCAATCTCTTTTTTTGTTTTATTTCCTTTTCCAATATACTTTCTAAACTGCTTCCATTTATTCTTTCCATATCTTATATTTTCTGATAGATAAAGATAAATTCCTCCATTTCTTTTTCTTTTTTCAATATATACCATATTAATAATTATGTGAGCACACATATTTAAATTTAATCTTTATACGTGCTCACACAAAAGTCAGCTCCAAAACCTGTCAAATAATAATCTCATTCTATGTCCTTTCCAATAATACATTTTTTTTGT
The DNA here is from genome assembly GCA_964628775.1 of Candidatus Woesearchaeota archaeon. Classification (GTDB taxonomy): domain Archaea; phylum Nanobdellota; class Nanobdellia; order CAZVOT01; family CAZVOT01; genus CAZVOT01. Next base: position 2,337 of record CAZVOT010000064.1, on the reverse strand, counting down.
TTGAGAGAAATTAATTTCAAAAAAAGAAACAGGATTTGAATGATATTTCTGGCAGAAGTCAGAGATATTTACAAAATCAATAAAATCAAATGAGTTTCCGCAGATACGGCAGTAAGCAGCTCTGCTTGTTGTTAATATGTTTTTTTGGCAGTTGTGAGGTTTCATAATTAAATACTTGTTTTTATAAATAGTTCTCTGATTAGAGAACTAAATCCCCTTAAATACATCTTCGTATATAATTAAAGAATGAAACAATATTATGATGAATCAAAAAAACGAACTGCACTTATGCAGATTGAATCTCTTTCAAATGCTTTTGGAATTGAAGATAGATTAAGAGAGGAAATTTTCTTTCTTTTTCTCTCTGCTTTTCAGAAGAAAATAACCCAAGGACTTAACTTCAAGCTTGTAATTCCTGCTTTAATTTATTATATCTCACAGAAAGAAAACCTGCTTTTGACTTTACAAGACATATCTGTTTACTGCGGAAGCAGAGAAAGACACATATTAAAAACTTACAAGAAACTCCTGCTGGAATTAAAATTAAAACCTGTTTTTAGAAATCCAGAAATTCTTATTGAAAAAACAGCAGGAAAACTCAATCTTTCAAAAAATACAAAGGACAGGGCAGTTTCTTTTCTTGGCAGTATAAATAATTCATCACCTTTTATCAAAGCAGGAATTGCTCTTTCAAGGGCTTTAGTTTTGACAAAAGAATGCAAATTAGAAAAAATCGCAGAAACTCTTTCTGTTTCCAAGGCGAGCATAGCAAAATGATGTTTTTCTCTCATATTGCATTTTCTTTTGTTTTTTCTAAATTCTTTGATTTTGAGCCGGCTCTTTTACTGCTTGGCTCAATTTTTCCAGATATTGACAATACTAATTCTGTTTTGGGAAAATCTATGCCCGATGTATCTGCTTATCTTAACAATAAATTCGGGCACAGAGGAATGCTTCACTCTCTTTTAATTCCAATAACAATAATTGCTGTCTGCTTTGCTGTTCAAAACCAGATAAATCTCAAAGTCATTTCCTTTGCTTTCGGCATTACTTCACATCTGTTTCTTGATATGTTCTCAAATGCAGGAGTAAAAATATTATATCCTCTTGAAAAGAAATTTTCATTTTTTCAAAAAGGACTTGACTCTAATTTTGATTTACTGCTTTCGCTTTTATTTTTGGTTTATATATTATTTTTTTAATTACAAAAAAGGCGGTTAATTTGAGGTGTATTTTTATAACAAATTTCGAGTCTACACAAAGAAGTTCCTTCCTGTGCACAAATTTGCAAAGCAAATTTGTTGAAACTCCGACTACATTGATTTCATCAATGAGTTCAAACTTTTGTTTGAACTTTTAAGTCGAAATTTGTTATCCCAAAAAATTGCCTATTTTTAGCGAGGAGCGATTAAAACCTCGGCTTTTAGGCCGAGGTTAGTGACGAGCAGGCAATTTTTTGTTATCTTAACAACAGATTTTCAGGAGAGATTTTTATGATTATGAAAATAAAATTCATAGGCAGAAAGAAAGAGATTGAATTAGTGCTTTCTGCAATTAATAGAAAGAGAAGTGTTTTAATAATCGGTAAAAAAGGAATAGGAAAGACAGAATTTTTGAAAAATATCTCATCAAAAGGAATATACTGCTCTTCAATGCCAACCAGACAACTGCTTTTGGATATTATGTTTTCTATGAAAATAGACAAGAAAGGACTTTCAAATACCAAACTCATGCTTGATGAGATTTTGAAGCATAACAGAAAAGTTCTTTTTATTGATGATATTGACTTTGCCAACAAAAATTCAATTTCAATAATCAATAATCTGAAAAATGAGGGATTTGTAATTGTATCTGCAGGAATAAAAGAGCCAAAAAATATTGATTTTTTTGAAAAAATTGAACTTACGGCTTTATCTTTTTCAGAATCAGTTTTAATGATAAAATCAAATTATAAACTGCCTGATAGCATAGTTTCTGCAATAGCCAGAATATCTGGAGGAGTTCCAAGAGAAATTATTGATAATTCAAATGACGCCAAGAATTCAATTGAATCAGGATTTCTTGACGAGAAAAACAAAAATGAAATTAACAACTACATAAATGAACTTGAAAACAAGCAGAGAAGAAGTGTTCTTCTTTCTGCTTCCTTTCTTCTCCCATTTGCTTATTTTATGCTTTCTCTTAGATACATACTCTATTTTCAGAAAAATTACAAGGCAGGCTATTTAACAGCAACAGCAGCTTACTTAATATTTGCTTTTTTCAGGAACAGAAGAAAATAAATTAATACACCAAAAATTATTTAAATATTGAAAAATCAATATAAAAAAGATGTAA
>CAZVOT010000063.1:0-5753 GCA_964628775.1 Candidatus Woesearchaeota archaeon | reverse complement strand
CAGTACATAACATTTGATGAGTTCGTAGAAATGCTGTTGAATAATGAAGAAAATCTTGGAAAACAGATATTTAAAAATAATAAGTTATTTTTTAATCCTAATATTTATTTTCAACTGCTAAAAGAGGCATATAAACATGGTTTCAGATAAAGAGATAATATACTTAGAGAGGGCAAAGAATGAATTAAATTTAGCAGAAACAATATTCAAAATATCTACAACAAAAGAGTTAAAATTAGAACTTGGACTTAAAGAAGATATTTCTTTTTTCAGCAATGTTATCGGTTCTTGTTATTTTTGCATCTTTTATTCTGCAAAAGCACTGCTTGAATTTAAGTCAATTAAAACAAAACAACCCAATGAACACAATAAAACATTAAAAGAATTTGAAAAACTTGTTGAGTCAGGAGAAATAGACAGAAAACTTCTTGAGATATATCATAATCTAGTGATTAAAGCAGATGAACTTCTTGGTATCTTCGTAATAGAAAAAAACAAAAGAGGAAAATATACTTATAGAAGACTGCCCCAGTCAAATTTAGAACCTGCAAAGAAAAGTATAAGAAATGCAGGGATTTTCCTGAAAAATGTGAATTTATTGATTAAAAATGAGTAGGATTATCCTTCTTCTATTTTCAGAAGTTTTTAATGGATTTAATTATGAAGTTTTTCTCTGCAATTAATTTATTTTATTGGACAGTTTTGGTATCAATGCATTAGGATTATTAGTTTTGTATTTTTGGGATGAAAAAATAATAAACAGATTAGTTAAATAAGTCATAAGAATTACTTTAAAAGATAAGATAGAAAATATAAGTAAGATATTTGATACAATTGTTATAAATGTAAATTTTAGTTAGAAATTACTTAAACTTTACTTTAAATTACTTAAAATTACTTTAAACATTTAAAGTAATCCAGCTATTCTAAAACTTTGTAGATTACCGGACATCTGCCTCTAAAATTTATAAAGATTAATCTTTATTTAATTAAATATTATGAAAAAAGAAATAACTCAAAAAAACGAAATTACTGAATTCTTATTATATAACTCCCCTAATGGAGAAGTTAAAATAGAAGTATTTCTTCATAATGAAAATGTCTGGCTTACTCAAAAAAGAATGGCAGACCTATTTAATGTAGGGATTCCAGCAGTTTCTAAACATTTGGATAATATCTATAATGAAGGAGAATTAGATAAAAATGCAACTATTTCCATTTTGGAAACAGTTCAAAAAGAAGGGAATAGAGATATAAAAAGAAAGATGGAATATTATAATTTAGATGCAATAATTTCTGTCGGATATCGTGTAAATTCAACCAGAGCAACACAATTTAGAATTTGGGCTACAAAAATTCTGAAAGAGTATATTATCAAAGGATTTACAATTGATGATGAAAGATTAAAAAATGGCAGATACTTTGATAAAGATTATTTTGATGAACTTTTGGAGAGAGTCCGCTCAATTAGAACTAGCGAACGAAGAATTTATCAGCAGATAACAGATATCTTTGCAGAATGCAGTATAGATTATGATTCAAATTCTGAAATTACTAAAGATTTTTATGCTAAGGTTCAAAATAAATTTCATTATGCTATTTCCAATCAAACTGCTGCTGAAATCATATATAACAAAGCAGACGCAGATAAACGATATATGGGTTTAACAACATGGAAAAATGCTCCTAAAGGCAGGATATTAAAATCAGATATAATTATTGCAAAGAATTATCTAGCTAAACAGGAGATTAAAAAATTAGAAAAAACAGTCTCAAGTTTCTTTGATTATATTGAAAGGATAATTGAAAATAGGCATGTCATGAAAATGAAAGATTTAGCCGAAAGTGTTAATAAATTTTTAGAATTTAATGAATATAAAATATTAGAAGATAAAAGAAAAATTTCTTTCAAAGAAGCTGAAGAAAAAGCTTTCAAAGAATATGAAATATTCAATAAAAAACAAAATATTGAATCTGATTTTGACAAATTAACTAAAAAACTAAAAGATATAACAAAATAATATTTATAATTTGTACCTATTATTTGTTTATTTTTTACCTACTCTTTTATATATAATTTTAATATTTTAGGATCCATTTTTTTAGTAATTCTTCTATAATTTCATTTACTTTATTTTTATTAATTCACAATAATGGGATTAAGACAATTTGGGAAACACTATCCTCCATTTTTTATACATTAAAAAAAATTTTCGCATTCTTCTAAGATTACTTGAATCAAATCCTCTTCCAAATTCTTTTGATATTCTTTCAAGGAGTTTTTTTCCTTTTTGTTGACCTATACTCTAAATATATTCTTACTTTTTCTTAAAAATATTGTTTTAGGTTTTTTTGGAATTGGTTTCTTTTATTGGCTAACAAGAGAAATTATTCATTTTTAATTAAGTAATTGAGATAAATAATTTTTATGGTCAAAAAATCTATATTAAAATTTTTATTGGATTTTTTTGACAAACCCAATCTGCATGGAATAGTTTTGGTATCAATGTATTAGGATTACTAGTCTTGTATTTTTGGCATGACAAAAAAAGTTAAGATAACTCCTCTTTTACAATATTTTCAACTATTTTTAAAACATCTTCTATAACTTTTAGAATTTCTTTTATTATTTTGCTTTCTGGACAATTTAAATAATTTTTAATATACTCATATGTTGCACCTGAATTTATCTCAGCAGAATCATATCCTAAATATTCAGCTAAAACTAATGCAGAAAGTTCTGCTGTTACTTCCAAATAATTTTTATCTTTATTTAAAAATCCCAGTCTATCCTGGGAAGCATGGGCGAGTTCATGAAGAAAAACCTTTATTTTAGAACTGGAGAGTTTTATTTCTTTTTTATTGCTGAAATTATAAGAACCTAAACTATAACCATTAAATCCTTCAGTTTTTACATTTATATTCCATTTTCTAGCTGTATCTAAAAGAGGTAATTCTGGAAGGTTTATTTTTTCATAATCTAATTCTTCTCCTTCTGTATCTTCTTTTTTAAAAACTGGAATTGCTTTAAAACCAATTAGAGTATATTGTTCTTCTTCATCTTTAATTAATCTTGGTGCAAATATATGGAATGCTTTGCTTCCTTTTTTAACATTTCTTTTTACTAATTTCCATTGGTTATATCCTCTTGCATCATTTGTTTCATTTAAGAATAATATTAATTTATTCATAGAACTCCAGTTATTAGAAGGAGCATTTATTCTTGGAAAAGTAATTTCTTTTATAGCTAAAGGCATTTTTTTAGATTCTATTAAGTAAATAAAATTATCAATAATTTTTTTTAGCTCTTGTTTTAAAAGCACATATTTGTTTTGAATTATGGTTTATAATACTTTTCCCGGGCAGTTGGCCGGTATTTCCAGTATTTTGATAAATGGAATACTGGCTAACTGTCCAAAATATTTTTTAATTGTTTAGTTGTTTAGATTACCATAATGAATAAAAAAGAATTTTATGAAAATTTTGAATTAAATAAAGTATATCTGGGGGATTGTATTGAATTATCAAAAAAAGTTCCAGATAATTCTATTGATTTAATTGTTACTTCTCCACCTTATGCAGATACTGTTTCATATGGTAAAACAGTTAAAACATTTAATCCTGAGACGTATGTAGACTGGTTTTTAGAATTGTTTAAAGAATCTCAAAGATTTTTAAAAGATACGGGGTCTTTTATTTTAAATATTAATGATAAATCTGTTAATGGAGAGAGAAGTACATATGTTTTTGAATTAGTTTGTAGAATTTCTAAAGAGACGAATCTAAAATTATTTGATAGATATATTTGGTTCAAAAAATCAGCTTTGCCAATGCCAGGAGATAAAAGATTAAATGATAGAATTGAATATATCTTTCATTTTGTTAAAGATTCTAAAAAATTTAAAGCTTATACAGATAGAGTTAGAATACCATACAAAGAAATTTCTTTAAAAAGATTTAAAAGTAAAGTTCATGGTAATGATATTATTTTACCTGATGGAACTACAAAATTATCTCAAAGAGGAAGCAGTAAACCTCATCCCTTGGGAGCAAAACCTATAACTGTTTTTAGATTTGATACTTGTTCTGCTATTAGAGGGTTAGAACACCCAGCTCCTTTTCATCCGCAATTACCTGAATTTTTTATTAGTTGGTTAACTAATGAAAATGATATCGTTTTAGATCCTTTTATGGGTGGAGGAACTGTTGCAGAAGTTTGTGTTAAAATGAAAAGAAAATATATAGGATTTGAGATAAATCCAAAATATATAAAAATGACAGAAGATAGATTAAAAAAAAATTTTCCAAATAAAAAAATAGATGAATTTTTAAATTAATTTTTTTCTTATTATCTTACACCAAGATTTTTTAGGTTCTAAATCACCAATAACAACAATTTCTGGACGTTTTTCTTTAGTTTCTGAAGGAATTCTCAATGAAGTAAAACTATTATTTTTACTTGGTTCTCCTATCCACTTTGCTTCCATATCATCCCACAAAAACAGCTAATTCTGTGATAAAACCTTTATTTCTAATATTCTCTTTTAATTTTAGATTTTTATCTATTGCATAATTAATAAAAATGTAATCATTACATTTTGATGCAGAATGTGTTGCTCCTGTAAAACTATCTTTTGCCTGGCTTGATTTAATTTCCCATCTAATTTCTTCATTATTGGGTAATATTATTTTCAAATCTCCAATTGGATCATTTACTCTTTCAACTTGGATACCCCTAAATTTTTTCTTTAAATGTTCACATAACACATCCACTACTGCAGTTTCCCAAAGATTAAAAATTCTTACAGTAATAAAAACTGTTTTTTGATTTAATTGTTTTCCATAACGAGAGTCTGGTTGCCATTCATTAACAGATAAATTTTTACGACAAGCATAATTAAATGCATCTTCTAAGTTCTCTTCTACATATTTTATTATCTTCTCAGAGTTCACTTCTGGTTTTCTCATCTCTTTTAATACTGATTTTTTGAGATTTTCTTGTTGTTCTTTTAATTTATTAAAAATTTTAATCATGATTAATAACCTCATTAATTAATTTTTTATTTTTATCATTTATTGAATAAATTCTTCCAATCTTGTCTTTAGGATTTAGACATATTATCAAATTTTTTTCTTTTAATTCTTTTATAGATAAAGATGATTGAGAAATTGCTATTTTAGAAATTCTTTTTATATCATTCACAGATAGAGGTTTATTACTATTTAATATAATTTTTAAAATACTTAACCTTCTTTTGCCTCTTTTTAACCATGCATACAAATTCCAATCCATATTATTCTTAAGTTTATAATATTTTTAAATTAAGTTAAGGAATTATTAACGGATTTTAATTATGTATTACAATAAAAATTGATTATATATTAATTTTTATATATAACTTTATTTTAACAAGATATTAAAAGTACTTCTTTATAATACTCTTTATGGATGAAAAAGCATATTTAACTGAACTTAAAGAAAAAGTTAAAAATTTCTGTGAAGAAAGAGATTGGGATCAATTTCATAATGCAAAAGATTTAGCAATAGGTATTATTACAGAAGCATCCGAATTATTAGAACTATTTAGATTTAAGACTGAAAAACAAGTAGGAGATATGTTTAAAAATGAAATAAAAAGAAAGGAGATTTGTGAAGAACTTTCAGATGTTCTATTTTTTATACTTAGATTAGCACAAAGATATGATATAGATTTAACAAAAGAATTAGAAGATAAAATTAGAAAAAATGAAGA
>CAZVOT010000062.1:3311-5807 GCA_964628775.1 Candidatus Woesearchaeota archaeon | reverse complement strand
ATTTGGATATTTCAAAAACATCAAAATTTGTGGGTTCTGCAGATTATATTTTTTTGATTTCTCTGATGAGTTTTTCTAATTTTGCTCTTGTAGGAACAACAGTTTTTTTTGTCCTTACTGGACTTAGTTTAAGGGGAGTAAAAACAATAGAGTATCTAGCAGTTATTTTTTTAGTTATCCTATGGTTTTTTAATCTTCTATTTGTTGAACTCTCTATTTTCTATTCGCCGATAAGTGGATGGGAGATTATTGGAGATGAAACAATTAATTTATTTTATAATCTCCCTCTTTCTTTGTTTCTTATCTATCTGCTGGTTAATATCTCCGAACTGTATTTAAATGAAAAAAGAAAAGAACTAAAAAAGAAACTTAGATTATTTGCATCAGGCTCAACAATTCTTGTTTTTGGAATACTTTTTTATTATATGTTTCTCAGACAAATTTCAGCAATGTCTGGATTAGATACAATTATTCTGGCATTATCTTCTATATTTTTTTATAAATCATTTAAGTAATTTTCAATAAAAACATTTTAAAATGTCTTCCAATTGATTGAGCTTATGCCGGAAGACAGCGGAGAATGGTTATCAGATGGAGAATCTCCTGAGGAACAGTTTCAGGAAGGGACAGAAGTAATAAGAGTAATTACGCCAAGAGGAAAGCAGGTTCTTGGAATAGTAGAACAGGCTCTTGGAGCAAAAAGATTCAAAGTTAGATGTTCTGATAAAAGACTTAGAATGTGCAGAGTTCCAGGGAGAATGAAGCGTTCTGTCTGGGTAAAAGAAAGAATGCTTGTATTAGTTATGCCTTGGGATTTAGAAGGCGAATCAAAAGGGGATATTGTCTATAAATATTCAAGAACACAGCAGTCCTGGATGCAAAGAAAAGGATACTTGAAGGACTTTGACGAATTCTAAATATTTATTAAGAAAAAAATAAAAATCTACTCTGCTTATTAATTTGAATCTTAGAATAAACAGACTGCTTGGAATTAAACTTATTTTTGCCAAATAAAAACTATCTTCTCATTCACAATTAAAAAATAGATTAATTCAAAAATTAAGATGTATAACCTGCTTTTTGTAACCTTTATAATCTAATGCTTCTTTTTCTAAATAAATGACAAGGGAGGATTTCAAAGTATATGAAGATGTTTTTGATAAGAACACAATACTATCCCTGGCAATTCTAAAAAAAAATTATTTTAATGAACTTAGAGGGTGTATAGAATCTGGAAAAGAAGCGAATATCTTTATTGCAAAATCAAAAAATCCGATAATAGAGGATATAATAATAAAAATTTACAGAATTGAAACATCTAATTTTTTCAATATGTATGACTACCTAAAAGGAGACCCAAGATATGGTTATGTCAGTAAATCAAGAAGACAAGTAATCTCTGCATGGACAAAAAAAGAGTTCTCAAATTTAAGAAGAGCAAGTAAAGCAGGACTTAATGTTCCAAAACCACTTATTTTCAAAGATAATATCCTGATTATGGAGATGATAGGGGAAAAAGGTATTCCAAGTCCAATTGCAAAAAACAAAATACCGGAAAATAAAAAAGAGTGGTACAAAAAAACAATATTTTTTATGGAAAAATTATACCAAAAAGCAGATTTAGTTCATGCGGATTTAAGTGAATTTAATATTCTAAATAAAAATGAAGAGCCGTATTTTATTGATATGAGCCAGTCTGTATTATCTAACCATCCAAATTCAGAAAAATTTCTGCAAAGAGACATAAAGAATATAAATAAATGGTTTTTAAATTTAGGAGTAAAGGTTTTAGATGAAAATGAACTTATCAAAAAAATCTGCAGAAAATAAAATCCTAAAAAAAGCAGATTTTTTAATCACAGAAATCATAAGAGTTATATATAAAAAAATGATTTCTGTTTTTAAAAGAGATTACTAAAAATGGAAATAGCAGTTGAAGTTAAAATACCCAAAGAGAGAATTGCGGTTTTAATAGGTGCAAAAGGAGAAACAAAGAAACAAATAGAAATAAGAACAAAAACAAAGATTTCAGTTTCAAAAGAAGGAGATGTTATAATAAAAGGAGATGACGGCTTTGCCTGTATGCTAGGAAGTCAGATGGTAAAAGCAATTGGAAGGGGATTCTCTCCAGATAAAGCAGAAATGTTGTCTGATGAAAGGTATTTTATGACAATAATTAATTTAAAACAATTCGGAGGTTCTGATGAATCACTGCAAAGATTAAGAAGCAGAATAATTGGAACTGACGGCAAAGCAAGAAGAGTAATGGAGGATTTATCAAATACTTTCATCTCAGTATATGGAAAAACAGTTTCTATACTCGGTGAGACAGAAAATGTTATAAACGCCAAAAAAGGAATAGAAATGATACTTCAAGGAGCAAAACATTCAACAGCATACCACTATCTTGAAAAATTAAACAGAAAAAAAAGAGCAACAGGAATATTATAAGTAAATCGTCAAAATGCCAACAATGAAAATGCCTGAAATTATTGC
>CAZVOT010000062.1:0-3211 GCA_964628775.1 Candidatus Woesearchaeota archaeon | reverse complement strand
ATTTTTAAGCTTGACATTTTATTGGAGTAAATCGTCAAAATGCCAACAATGAAAATGCCTGAAATTATTGCATTTTTAAGCTTGACATTTTATTGGAGTAAATCGTCAAAATGCCAACAATGAAAAGGTATTTCATATGGAATAAATTCCATAAATCCTTTTCAAGCTTACATTTTATTGGAGTAAATCGTCAAAATGCCAACAGTAGCTGAAGAACTTGCAAAGAAACAAAGATCAATTTCAGTAGCTGAATTTTTCGAGAGAAACAAACATCTTCTTGGTTTTGATTCAAAAAGAAAATCAATTCTAACCTGCATAAAAGAAGCAGTTGATAATGCTCTTGATGCCTGCGAGGAAATGACTTACGGGCTTAAAAGTAAAATGGAAAAAGAAACAAATCTAGAAAAGAAAAAAATTCTGGAAGAGGAATACAAAAAAAGTCTGCCAAATATCTTAGTTAAAATAGAAAAATATGTTGATGAACATAAAGTAATTGATTCTTCTGGAAAAACAGTTGGGAAAATTGTTTTTACTGCAGAAGGAGAAGACATTCTAAAATTAGACAGTTTGTATATTAACTTTAATGTAAAGAGAACAAAAGAATTCAAGATAAAAACAAAAGAAGGGGACATAAGCATAAGAAAAATAAATGATGAGTATGAAATTGAATACAATAAAAAGAAATATATCACACAAGCAATGGCAACAAGTATTTTTTGTTTAAGTATCACTGACAACGGCCCAGGTATTGTAAAAGAAAAAATATCAAATATCTTTGGTTCATTATTATATGGTTCTAAATTCCATAGATTGAAACAGTCTAGAGGACAGCAGGGTATTGGAATAAGTTCATCAGTAATGTACGGACAGTTAACAACAGGAAAGCCTGCAAAAATAATTTCAAAGATTGACAAGAATGCAGATGCAAATGTACTTGAACTTAAAATTGATGTTCAGAAAAATGAACCGGAAATTATTAATGAATCAAAATCAGAAAGTTTTCCGTTTGAACACGGAACCCAGGTTAATCTGATAATTGAAGGAGTCTATATTTCCAAAGGAGACAAATCTGTTTATGAATACCTAAAAAGAACTTCAATTGCAAATCCTCATGCAAAATTAGAGTTTACAGACCCAGAAGGGGAGAAAATTCTTTTTTCAAGAAATGTAAATACTTTCCCAGATGAACCCACTGAAATAAAACCTCACCCATATGGACTTGAACTTGGTATCTTAATGAGAATGTTAAAAAATACAGACAGAAGAAATATTTCATCATTCTTATCCGGTGATTTTTCAAGAATAGGTTCTACCAGTGCAAAAAGTATCTGCAAAAATGCCCACATAGAACTTGATACAAAGCCTTCAGAACTTGATACAAAATCTGCAACAGCACTTCTCCATGCAATGCAGAAGGAAAAATTAATGCGTCCTCCTACTGACTGTCTATCTCCCATAGGAGAGGAAGGCTTGAAAAAATCAATGACAGCAGAATTAAAACCAGAATTTGTAGTAGCCCTAACAAGAGAACCTGAAGTTTATAACGGACGTCCTTTCTTGATTGAAGTTGGACTTGCATATGGCGGGGAATATAATGAAAAAAAATCAGAAGTAATTAGATTTGCAAATAAAGTCCCATTATTATATCACTCAAGTGATTGTGTTACAAATGAAGCAATATCCGAAGTTGACTGGAGAAGATATGGTGTTTCGCAGAGCGGAGGTTCTGGAACTCCAACAGAACCAATTTATATTCTAATTCATATGGCATCAGTTTGGATACCCTTTACATCAGAGGGAAAACAGGCAATTGCATCATATGAGGAAATAAAAAAAGAAATGAAGCTTGCATTAATGGAATGTGCAAGAAGCTTGGGAGCTTACTTAAAAAGAAAAAACAAAGCAGCAAGACAAAGCCAGAGAATGAGTACATTTGTAAAATATGCAGACAGGACTGCAGGAGCACTCGCTGATTTATCTGATATTAAAAAATATATTATTGAAAAACTTCTTTTGGATTTAATTAAAACAAAGGTGAAGGTGCTTGGAACTGAATAATAAAAGTATTGAAAAATTAAAAGAACTGGGCCTGCAAATGGTTGAACAGTTGAAGAAAAAGGAAGATCCTTCAATGGGTATCCCTATAAGAACTCTATCTAATGTTTACTATGATGAAGCAAAGGAACTATTAATGCTTGGAAATTCAAAATCTCAGAGAAATTACTTGAATATCTCAAACACAAAAAAATTTATGCAGACAATGATGGTTGGAGCATTCTGCAAGGAATTATTAAAAAGCAATGTCACAACATCAATCAGGGATTTATATTATTCTCTTAAAGGAACAATTGCAGGAACAAATGAAAATACATTCAATGAACAGGAAGAATCAGACCCAGTAATAGAAGATATTGAAGTTGCAATGGAGCTATTAAGGGAACAGATTAATTTAAAGGCAAATAGAAAAGGTTACATGGTTGGAAACTGCATAATAAAGGATGCAGGAGACATGATAGATCTAACAAAATTAGGCTCCGGCGGGTATGGAATCCCTTCAAATGTTGAGCCGAATATAATTGAATTCAAGAAAATTGATGCTGATTTCATATTAATGGTAGAAAAAGCAGCAGTATGGGAAAGATTGAATGAAGATAAATTCTGGAAAAAATACAACTGTGTTTTAATGACAGGAGAAGGACAGCCCTCTAGAGGAGTTAGAAGAATGCTTCACAGATTATGCTATGAAACTAAAATTCCAATATACTGTCTTGTAGACAACGACCCATGGGGGATATATATTCATTCAGTTATCAAGCAGGGTTCAATCAATCTTGCATTTATGTCTTCAGAACTCGGTGTTCCAAAAGCAAAATTTATTGGAATCAGTTCCTATGATATGGAGAAATTCAAGATATCCAAAAATGTTGAAATCAAAATGACTGATGCAGATATAAAAAGATGCAAAGAACTACTAAATTATAAATGGTTTAAGTCAAAAGAATGGCAGAAAGAAATAAACCATATGATTGACACAAAAAGAAAGCTGGAAATAGAAGCTCTGTCAAATAAGGGAATCAAATTTATTTCAGATGAATACCTGCCGGCAAAAATAGACAACAAAGACTGGCTTGATTAGTAAAAATTACTTCCTTAATTTCTAATTTTTACTCTAGAAAATATCTTTAAATTTTCGCAGGGTAAAAATTACTTC
>CAZVOT010000061.1:0-5813 GCA_964628775.1 Candidatus Woesearchaeota archaeon | reverse complement strand
CATACCGACGATGTCGAATTGGCTTGTGGGGGAACAATAGCAAAATTTATTAAACAAAGCAAAATAGTTTATTATGTTGCTTTTTCGGACTGTCAAGATACACTTCTGGGGAAATTCCCTAAAGAGACTTTGAGAAAAGAATGTAAAAAAGCCACAAGAACTCTTGGTATACAAAATAAAAATTGTTTCATTTTTAATTTTACTAATAAACATTTCTATAAAGAATCGAGACAAATTTTTGATAAATTAGAAGAGTTTAAAAATTTAATTAAACCAGATTTAGTTTTGATACCTTCTTTAAGTGATACCCACGGGGATCACGGGATTGTTAATAGACAAGCAATAACAGTCTTTCGGAGAACGACCTCAATTATTGCTTACGAACAACCTTGGAGCAATATAGGATTTTCACCGTTCTCTTTTGTTGAGCTCTCAGAGGAAGATATGAAGAAAAAATACCGGGCTTTAAAATGCTACCAGACTCAGCATTATTTTAAGCGCTCATATTTTGACAAAGATTTTATTTATGGATGGGCAAGGATGAGAGGGATGCAGATTAACGCAAAATACGCCGAAGGATTCGAAGTTATTAAATATATTATTCGATAAAGAATTAAATGATACCAAAAAAAAGAGTCATAAGAGTTCTTTTGACTGGGAGTGGAGCTCCCGGCTGGCTACCCATATATAAATGTTTAAAGAATAACAATGGAAGGACGATAGAGGTTTATGGTTGTGATATTTCTCGGCAAACCGCTGGAAGTTATTATGCGATAAAGCATTTTCAGGTTAAAAAAGGCGATGATCCCAATTTTATTCCATATCTATTAAAGATAGTTAGGAAAGAAAAAATTGACATTATTTTACCAATTACTGATCCTGAACTTTTGCCCTTGGCCAAGAATATTAAATTATTCGAGAAAAATAATGTTAAAGTGGCTGTATCAAGTTATCTCTCTTTAAAAAGAGCAATAGACAAAGCTGATCTATTTAAATTTCTTAAAGATAATGATTTGTCATTTCCCAAATATCGAAAAGTCAAAGGCTGGAGAGATTTTCTGATAGCTTTAGATTTCCTAAATTATCCAAAAGAACCTGTCTGTTTCAAACCGGTAAATTCTTACGGCAGCAGGGGATTTAGAATTTTAGACGAAAATCGCAATTCTTACGCCCTTCTTTTAAAAGGAAAACCACAAAGTTTATATATCTCTTTTAAAGAATTAGAAAATGTTTTAAAAGAACGCACTCCCTTTCCCGAGCTCTTAATTATGGAATATCTACCTGGAAAAGAATATACGGTTGATATTTTTATAGACAAAGGAAAAGTAAAATATGTTATCCCTCGTTTGCGATTAAAAATGAAACAAGGAATAACGGTGGAGGGTTTGGTCGAAAAAAATAAAGAGGTCATCTCTTTAAGTGAAAAAGTAATTTCTAAATTAAGAATGAATTACTGTGTAGGAGTTCAACTTCGTTATGATAAAGAAGGATTTCCTAAAATCTTAGAGATTAATCCTCGCCTACAAGGGACAACAGTAATTTCTTACGGAGCAGGGGTTAATCTTCCTTATTTTACTGTAAAGTCTTGTTTAGGCGAAAAGATCCCCAGGGTAGAAATAAATTTCGGAGTCCATATGTATAGACATTGGCAAGAAGTTTTTTTTAAAGGAAATGATAAACTAAATGCTACTTAGAAAAATTAATTGGAATTATCATATTCATACAAAATTTACAGATGGACAAAATTCGGTTGATGAAATTGCTCAATATTGTTATAGGGTTGGAATTAAAGAAATAGCGATCACAGAACATGTTAGATCTATTTTAACTTATGATTTTAATCAGCTTCTTGATCAGATAGGTCAATCTGAAAAAAAATATAAGATAAAGATTTGGAAAGGTATTGAAGCTAAAATTTTACCAAACGGTCAATTAGATTTGGATCCTAAATTTTTTAAAAAGATAAACCTTGATTTTATTGTTGGCGTTGTTCATTTCTGGCCCCAGAATATTCCCCTTGAAAAAGCTTACGACCTTTTAGTTTCTTCTAATTGTTCGGTTATTGGACATCCGCATTTTTTAAATAATGATTTTTTGGAAAAGATTGTCAGAAATAATAAAGTTCTTGAAATAAACAGCCGTTACCCTTTGTTAGAGGAAGAGCTCCAACTAATAAAGAACCATCCTGCTTTAAAAATTTCTGTTGGTACAGATGCCCACACACTTTCTGAAATTGATGCTGGGCTGAAATGGATTGGGCAAATCGTAGAAAAATTTATAACACCTAAACAAATTTGGAAAATTAATAAAAATTTATGAATTACTTTAAACATCCAACTGCAGAGGTTTCAGATAAGGCGAAAATAGGGGAAAATACCAAAATTTGGCATTACGTCCAAGTCAGAGAAGGAGCGCAGATAGGCGAAAATTGTATTTTAGGCAAAGGGGTTTATATAGACTTCGACGTCAAAATCGGCAATAATGTTAAAATTCAAAATGGCGTTGATATTTATCATGGCGTGACCATAGAAGATGGGGTTTTTATTGGTCCCCATGTTTGTTTCACTAATGATAAAAATCCGCGGGCAATTGATGAAAGAGGAAAATTAAAAGGAACTGATGATTGGATGATGGGAAAAACTTTAATTAAAAAAGGCGCCTCAATTGGCGCAGCCACGGTAATTCTTCCCAATGTAACAATTGGAGAATATGCTATGATCGGCGCTGGTTCAGTAGTCACAAAAGATGTTCCAGATTACGGATTAGTTTTTGGTAATCCAGCTATACTGCGCGGAAAAGTTGATAAAAAAGGCAATATAATTGAAAAAAAATTATAAATTATGAAAGAAATTTTATTATGCTAAAAAAATTTTTCGAAATATAAGGAAAATAATTTTTATTGTAAAAAATATTAAGTAGCCCCATTTAAAAGATGCGCGATAATAAAAAAAAAATTCTAATTATTTCTCCAAATTTTTACCCCAATATTGGTGGATCCGAGGTTTATTTTCTTAATATAACAAAATATTTTAAAAACTTAAAATTTTTAGTTTATTCTTTAGAATATTCAGATCAACCCAAAAATAAAAAATTAAATATAGATAATTTACAAATTAGAAGATTGAAATGGTTTAGTGGGAAATTAAAAATATTTTTTTATTTAAAAAGGAGCCCTTTTTTTATTTCTTTAAATTATGTTTTAGGATTGTTGCCTTTTTCTATTTATCATTTTATTAAGGACGGAAAAGATACAAAATTGATCCATTGTAATGGTATTGCAGCTTTATTTATTGCTTTTTCGTTGAGACTTTTGTTTTTTAAAAAAATTCCGATAATAGTAACGATATTGGGATTAGATATTAGTATTAAAAAAAATAGTTTATTTGAGTTTTTTGAAAAAGGTTTATTAAATCAATGCGAAGCTATTTATTACAATACAGATGCTATAAAAGATGAAATCATTTTAAGATTTCCTCAGTTAAAAGATAGAATGATAAAAGCGAAGAATATATATGATGATAATATTTTAAAAATATTACCTAAAAAAAATCTTTTTAAAAACATTAAAAATAAGGAATTAATTTTTTTTTACAACAATGATTTTAAGATTTTATTATTCGTTGGCAGATTTGCTCCAGACAAACAGATTAATTTTGTAGTTAAATTTATTACTGATTATGCTAAAAAATATAAAGAAGATTTAGGAAAAATTTGTTTTTTGTTTTGTGGTAGGGGTCCGTTGAAATCAGAAATCATTAAATTAAAAAAAATAAATAATCTAAATGTGATAATAGAGCATCCGATATATGATGAATTAGTGTATTATTATAATATTGCCGATGTTTTATTGTGGCCGTCTGTTGCTTCCAAGGAATTGAGTATGGTATGTATTGAAGGAATGAGCTGTGGTTTACCGGTATTTACTTCAAAATTTTCCTTTCAATTATCAGGCAATGGAATTGAAGAAAATTCTCCTGAAGTATTGCCAAAAAATTGTTTAATGGTTGACCCTAATAATGTTAGTAAATTAATTTTACAATTGAAGCTTTTTATAAATAAAGAAAATATCAAGGATAAGGAAGTTTCAGCTGAGTTTGTAAAAAAAAATTATGGTTTAAATAATTTAGATATTTATAATAAATTTTATGATATTTAAAAAATATTTTTTTAAGAAAATTATTCCCCTTGAGGTTTTTTTAAAAAACAAATACCCATTATTAATAATAGTTATTCTTGGGTTATTCCCTCTTTTTTGGTATAAATCTGGATACATAATAGCAAATGGAGACTTGTTTCCGGTATGGTTCAATGCTAAAAATACTATTTCAGGACATTTTTTTATTTGGGAAGAATCATTCGGTGGCCAAATTTCAATATGGCCAGTACATTTAGTTTATGAAAGTTTATGGTTTTTATTAAGCTCTTTAACAATTTCCACTGGATTCATCCAAATTTTATTTTTTGTTTTTGCTTCACTAGGCTCAGGGATAACGATGTTTTTTCTGGCATTGACTTTATATAAAAATAAAATACTAGCATTATTTGCCGCTATTTTTTATATGTTTAATTTTTTTGTAATGTTCTCAAAAAGAAATTCTTCCATCGACTGGATTTTAGTATTTTTGCCTTTACTTTTTACTCTTTATTATAAAATAATTATATGTTTGAGAGAAAAAAAATATTTAAAATATTTAAAAAAATATTCAGTCTTTTTTCTTATTGTCACAGTAGTTTTATTTTCTTTTATAAGTCATAGCCCTTCTGTTATGGCAATAGCTATTTTATCTTTTTTAATTTGGGCTTTTTTATTACTTATTTTAAGTAAAGGAATTAGATTTAAAATAGTTAAATTTTCTTCAATTTTATTTATTTTGTGTTTTTTGGTTAATTTGTGGTGGTTAGTACCCATAGCTTTAAAATATATGCCAGGTGGATCCACAGAATGGAATACCTGGGGGGTAGATACAGGCATAAATACAGCAGCCTGGGTTCATCAAAGAGCAAGCTTTTTGAATATATTTCGTTTGAATACAATTTGGAGCTGGACTGATGAATATTTCGAATATATATCTGTTTATAAGAATCCATTTTTGCTATTTACTGTTTTTGTTCCTTTCATTTTATTTTTTATTGGACTTTTTTCTAAAAATAATAAATATCGCAAGTTTAATCTTTTTTTAATAGTGATTGTTGTCTTTTTTTTATTTATGCAAAAAGGCTTGCATCCTCCTTTAGATAAAATTAATTTATTTTTTTATAAATATTTTCCCGGCGCAGGTATTTTTAGAGATCCTAGTAAATTTGGTTGGTTAATTCTTATTTATCTATCTTTGTCCATTGGTTTTTCGGTAGATTTTTTGTACAGTAAAATTAGAGAAAAAAAATCAAACTTAAGAAATTTTGTTTCCTTTGTTTTTTCTGGAATTTTAATTTTTATATTGGTTATTTCTGTCTGGCCATTAGTGAATGGAAGAATTTTTGATGAAGGTACTAAAAAATTACCTTTTCCAAGTCATGTTAAATTCCCGGAATATTGGTATGAGGCTAGTAATTGGGTAAATAATAAAAAATTAGACATGAGAATAATTACAACTCCTAATAATACTTTCTATGCGATGCCATTTAAATGGGGGATATATGGGGGAGATGGTTTCATAAAACTTTTGATTGCTAAAGATATTTTAAATACTGAATACGGATATAAAACAAGTATATTTTATAATAAAATAATAAATACTTTGTTTGATGGTATAAAAAATAATGATAAAAAAACTGTTTTTTTTCTTTCTGGAATCATGAATGCACGTTATTTT
>CAZVOT010000060.1:0-5814 GCA_964628775.1 Candidatus Woesearchaeota archaeon | reverse complement strand
CAAATTTCTTTCCCTTTCTTTTTTATCAAATAATCTACATTCAGTAAGGCATTCATTCAAAATATTTTTATCTTTAAAAGAAGGATAATATCCTCTCCATTAATATACTCACAAAATATCTTCTTTCTCATAAAAATAAAGCAAAAACAAAAATTCATAAATCTTTATAAGTTATTTTCTTTTCTTTTTATACTATGACATTTAGATCCCCTCTAATAACAGTTCTTGGACATGTAGACCATGGTAAAACAAGTTTATTGGATAAAATAAGAAAAACAACAGTCAATGAAAGAGAGCCGGGAAGAATGACTCAGCACATAGGAGCAAGCTATATCCCAGCAGAAGTAATAAAAAAACTCTCAAAAGAATTCTTAGAACAGTTTAAAATAACAGTAACAATCCCCGGACTTCTAGCAATAGACACGCCAGGACACGAAGCATTCATTAATCTAAGAAAAAGAGGAGGAAGTATTGCAGATTTAGCAGTATTAGTCATAGATTTAAGAGACGGCATCCGTCCTCAGACAAGAGAAGCAGTTTCAATATTAAAACAGTTCAAAGTTCCTTTTATAATAGCATTAAATAAAGTAGACTTAATTCCAGGATGGAAGTCCTATCCAGATAAAAGTATAACTTCTGCTTACAATAATCAAAAAGAACTTGCAAGAAATGAAATAGATATGAAAGTATATGATTTGATGTCAGCATTCCACGAATTCGGCTTTGAAGTTGATTTATTCTTTAACATCGAAGATTTTACAAAAAAAATAGCAATGATTCCCTGTTCTGCAAAAACAGGAGAAGGAATACCTGAAATCTTGGCATTATTAATCGGACTTTCCCAGAAGTTCCTGGAAAAAAGATTAGTAATAGACAGCAACTCTCCTGCAAAAGGTTCAGTCATAGAAGTAAAGGAAGAAAAAGGACTTGGAAAAACTCTTGATGTAGTAATCTACGACGGCGTCCTGAGAACAGGAGATACAATAGTAATTGCAGGATTAGAACACCCAATAGTTACAAAAATAAAAGCAATGTTAGTTCCTGAACAATTAGCAGAAATAAGGGAAAAATCCAACTTTAGAAATGTAAAAGAAGTATATGCAGCATCAGGAGTAAAAATTTCAGCCCAAAACATAGATGAAGTAATTTCAGGAATGCCCATAGTTTCAGTCTGGGACGAAACAAAATTAGAAGAAGTTAAAAAAGAAATCCAAAAAGAAGTAGAAGAGGTTATAGTAGAAACATCTTCAGAAGGAATCCTGCTAAAAGCCGATTCCTTAGGTTCTCTGGAAGCAATAATCGGACTTATGAAAAGAAAAAATATCCAAGTTAGAAAAGCAAAAATAGGAGATATAACAAAAAAAGATATAGATGATGCAATAGCAATGAAAGCAACAAACAAGAATCTTGGAGTAATTTTTGCTTTTAACATAAAAATATCAGAAGAGGTAGAAAAATTAGCAGAAGCTAATAAAATAAAAATAATTTCTTCAAACATAATCTACAGAATTCTGGAAGAATACGAAGAATGGCAGAACCAAAGCATAGAAAGAGAAAAGTTAGAAGAATTTGAAAAACTCTCTGTCCCGGCAATGTTTAGAATTATTCCAGGTTTTGTCTTTCACCAGTCTAGTCCTGCTGTCTGTGGAATAGAAATATTATCAGGAACTCTAAAATCAGGAATTGAATTAATGAAATTAGATGGAACAGAAATAGGAAAATTAGTAGGATTAGAGGACAACGGAGAAAAAATAGAGTCAGCAGTAAAAGGAAGCAAAGTAGCAGCAAGTATAAGAGGAGCAGTTATTGGAAGAAACCTAAAAGAGAATGATGAATTAATAACAATAATGAACTCAGATAATTTCAGGAAATTAAAAAATTTCAAGGAAAAGCTTACAGAAGATGATATAGAACTATTAAAGAAAATAGCAGAAATAAAAAGAAAAAAAGATTCCCTTTGGGGTTATTAAAATTTTTTCTTGTCTTCTTCTTTTTCTTTTTTCTCAAAGTAAGAAGCCAATTCTTTATTGCCGTATTTTTCAGTTCTTGCATTTACTTGTGCAATATCATCAGCAATAGTGTTTCCTCTGATGGATTTTCTCTTTCTAACTCCTTTTTGTTTTGGCTTGTATCCAACTCCGCCGGAAAGCAGAATTTTTTTCTTGAAAGTTCCGTTAACATCAGCTCTCATAGGAAATCCTTGTTTGTCAGAACCTCCAGTTATTTTGAATTCATAACCTTCCATTCCAATCAGTTCTCCCTTGAAAGTATATCCCATCTTTAATCCTTCAAGTTTCTTTGCTTCCTCATTTGAAAGAAGTCTCTGGAATGCTTTTCCAGTTTTCACATCATTTATTACAAGTTTTATTTCCATTATTTTTCACCTCCAAGAGCGCTTTTTCACGCTCAGATATTAAAGTTAAAGAATTATTGATATCTTTATAATTTTATCTATTCAGATAGCACAACACTTAAAAATTCTCCATCTTTTTAAAAAGAATAGTGAGATATCTGAATATAGGAACAGCTGGACATGTAGACCATGGAAAAACAAGTTTAGTCTCAAAATTAACAGGAAAATGGACAGACACCCACTCAGAAGAGAAAAAAAGAGGGATTACAATACGTCTTGGCTATGCAAATGCTTCTATTTACAGATGTTCAAAATGTCCAGAAGAATCTTACACATTAATGAAAAAATGTATAAAACATGAATCAGACTGCGAGGAAAAAGTAAATGTAAGTTTTGTAGATGCACCAGGACACGAAACATTGATGACAGTAATGATAGCAGGAACATCAATGATGGACGGCGTTCTTTTTGTAATAGCAGCAAATGAAAAATGTCCTCAGCCCCAGACAAAAGAACATCTAATGGCTTTAGACATAGCAGGAATAAAGAATATAATCATAGTTCAAAATAAAATAGATTTAGTAACAGAAGAAAAAGCAAAAGAAAATTATAACCAGATAAAAGAATTAATAAAAGGAACAACAGCAGAAAATGCTGTCATTATTCCAGTATCAACCCAGTTCGGTGCGAATATAGATATTCTTCTCCAGGCAATAGTTGAAGTATTCAAAGAAAAAGAAAAAAACGAAAAATCCCAGCCAATATACCTGATAGCAAGAAGTTTTGATATAAACAAGCCTGGTGAGGAGCCTTCAAAATTAAAAGGAGGAGTCCTGGGCGGTGTCCTAAAACAAGGAACACTGAAAAAAGGCGATAACATAATAATTCTGCCGGACGAAATAAAAACTAAAATATCCTCAATTGATTTTATGGACAAAATTGTAGACAAGATAACTCCTGGAGGAACAACAGGAATCTGCACAAGCTTGGATCCGTCACTTACAAAAGCAGACAGATTATCAGGAAGTATAATAACTTTAGAAAAAGAGCCTCTTCCAATTAGAAATTCCCTATCTCTTGAATTTCACTTGATGGAAAGAATAGTAGGAACAGAAGAAGAAGTTTCAGCAGAGCCAATTAGAATAAACGAAAAATTAGTAATAAACGCCTGGACAAGCAAGACTATAGGCACAGTTCTTTCTGTAAAAAAGAATATTCTTGAAGTAAAATTATCAAGTCCAATCTGTATCCTAGACAAAGAAAAAGTAACTCTTTCTAGAATGATAAACAACAGATGGCGTCTAGTCGGCTATGGTATAATCAAATAAAAATTAAATGCCAATTCTCCTGACAGCCTCTCTTATTATTTCAAAAATCTTAGAGTAAGGCGTATTAAATTTTTTCTCAAGTTCTGTCCAAATATTATTCTGCAGAACCTTGAAAATTAAAATTTCTTCAACATTCTTTTCAAGTACTCTTTTATTGCAGACAAAATAATTCATAACTAAAATCTTTATCAAATCAATGACACTTTCATAAGTAAAAAGTCCTTCAAGATAGCAGTCCATTCTTTTTTTATCTTTATCAGATAATTCTACTCTCTCTTTAAATTCATAAGGCGAGTCAAAAAGTCTGCAGACTATTTTCGGTTCTAAATTTCTGTGAATATCTGAAAGAGAATAAACTAGTTTTTTCCTAAACTGTAAATTTATCTCTTTGTATATTTCATTCTTTGACAAAGGCAGAACTTCAATAACAGAAAACTCCCCGCTTGAATTATTTACAACAGGAGACAAATGCAGAGCAAAAAATCCTGATTTATTCCAGAAATTAATCAAATCTAGTGAAACGCCGTAGCTGGTTCCAAGATAATCAAATTTCTGTCTTTTGAGTTCATTCAAAGCTAAACTTCCAAAACCTTTTCCCTGAAAGTCAGGATGAACAGCAATTCTCTGTATTCTAAGTCCTTTTAATTTCTGGAAAAGAAAATTCTGATAATGCTTGGATACCCGCTCAGGAATCAAATTCCCAGAATAATTAACAGATTCATTCTCTAAATTTCCTTCAATCAAACATTGAACAGCGCAAATTACATCATCATTAGATTCAACAGAAAATAACTTCACATGAGGAGCATCCATCATAAAAAACAAATCATTAGGACAGTTCTGGTAATGTGCAGAAACATAAATAGAGAAAAAATCCTTGAGTTTCTTTTCATCTAAAATTAATTTCTCTCTTTCCAGTTCTCTAAATTTAACATTATCAATCTTATCTATTTTTTTAGGCTCAATATCAAGTAAAAATACATCATAAAGCCATTTTTCAACAGAATCATTTTCAGGATATCTAATCGGCTCCTTTATCTTTAAGTGCAGAAAATCAATTTTTTCTTCTTTTAGTTTTTTAATGAATTTTAAAGAAAATCCTCTTCCAGCTCCTTCATATCCTCCTGTAGTAGTAAGATAAATTACTTTTTTGTTGTTCTTCAAATACTCAAAAAGAAAAGAAACAGGAAAAGAAGCAGCTTCTTCAACAACCAGTAAATCCAGTTTTTCATTCAAAGCTTGTCTTGGATGTATATACTCGCATCCAGAGAATTTTCTAACTACTTTAGAATTATCTATATGCATTGAAGTTATTTTCTTTTTTCCTTCAATACAGTTAAGAGCAATACCAACAACAGCAGATTTTCCCCTCCCTCTGTTTGCAGTAATTATTACTGCTTTTTTTAAATCCTCAAGTTCAAAAAGAACATCAACCTGTTCTTGAGTCAAACACATTTGGTAATATTTCTTTGGGAATTTAATTTCTTGTGGTATTTTAATTTCCTTTTTTTCTTCCTTAATCCCAGTCAGTTTATACTCTTTCAATTTCCTGATAAAATATGAAATAAAATTCTTTTTTACATCCTCTTTTGTAAATGGTAAAGCAGTATATAACTTATCCAGCCTAGTTTCCATATTCTTCCAATCATCAAAATCAGGAACAAGAAATATTACCTTCCCCCCCCCAATTACAGTCTCAGCTATCCTGCATAAATTATCCGGTTCCAAAGAATAGTTCAAATCCAAAACAACATTACTTGTAGTTTCTCCCATTATTTTGAAGCTTTCCTGGTAAAGCATTTTTTTGCATTTGACTCTTACTTTCTCAAAATACTTCTTATTATGCGTGAAAAAAACCGTATTAGTAAGAGCAGGAATTCTAGAATAGTTATCCTTCCCTTCAATTACAATTATTTCTCTTGATTTCATTATAAATAAAAAATATAGGAGATATTAAAACTCTTTTTAAACTTAAAAATACTTTCAAATTTAATGATAAAAATCCTGTTAGACACAAATTTCTTAGTTCTTCCATTTGAATTAAAAGTAGATATTTTCTCGGAATTTGAAAGAATTATAGACGAACCTTTCAAAGTTTATACATTATCAACTTGTTTGGGTGAAGTGAAAAAA
>CAZVOT010000059.1:0-5839 GCA_964628775.1 Candidatus Woesearchaeota archaeon | reverse complement strand
CTTATTTTTTAGATGCACTTTATCCTTTCTGGAAAAAATATAATTATATCTGGAGGAGTATAGAAGAAGGTAAAAAAATAGAGGGTATAAATGAATTATTTGTTGATTGTATAATAGAACTTTGTGAAGCAGTTTTAGATGATAAACTTCCAATGCAATTTATTGGATATATTGAAGAAATGAGAGATAGATTATTTGAAAAGCATGAACTTTATGTCTCAGTTGAGTGTTATGCTGGAGGTTTTGGTTTTATTGATATTACTAAAGAAGAAGTGGAAAAAATATTAAAAAATTTCAAAAGAATAAAAGAAAATGAAAATTTCAAAAAGTTCTGCTTGAAACAAAAAAATAAAGAAGGATTTAATCCTTTAATTTAATCAAACTCTCAAGAAATTCTTCAAATTCCTTTTTGCTGTTAAATAACAAATGAATCTCTCTGTAGTTATATCCTTTTTTTCTATCTGATGCTGAAATATGAAACTCTGGAATTCCTTCTTCGTTTTTTCCACCCTCTGTATATTCATATTCTCCTGTAAATATTGTTTCTTTTCCATCCATTATTTTTACAATTGCCATATATTTATTCACTCCCTGGGAGTTTAAAAGATTTTTTTGTTTTTTGAATGATTTCTGCAATTATGTCAGCAGCTTCGTTTCCAGTTCTCTTTGCATCAATATCTGGACCATATTGCAAATGCATAGGTTCTTTCCCATGATGAGCTCTATAATCCATTCTGACTAAAGGAGCTCCACCTTCTTCGAATATTTTTATACTTTTTGCAGTAGATTTTATCTCCAGCGGTTTTAATTCCTGAAGTCCTGTATACATCTCTAAAGTTCCAGAACCTTCAAATTCTTCCATAGTTCTGTACATTAAATCTTCTAATGTTGCCATCCTGCATTCACCTCCTGTTTTATCGGCATAAAGCCGATTTGTAAAAGAAAATTACTCTCTGATTCAATTTTTTTTATCTGCAAAAATCCTTGATATCCTGTTCTACTAGGACTTATTCTCTCTCCTATTTTTTATTCAATCCAGCACCTGACAACGCAACAATGCAGTTTTCTAGAAAACTTTAAATATTACAAAGATTTAAATAATAATATGAGTTTGGAAAATATCGTTGAAAATAAAAAAAGTTTAAGGATTCTAAACTTAATTGAAAACTCAAGATTATTTGACCCAGTAAAACAGGATTATGTATTAATTACAGAAACGAAGGTAAATCAGAATTGTGATTGTTATTCTTGTCAATGTGATGGTGGATGCGATTGTGTTTGTCAAGATTGTTATTGCGATGCTGGACCTTGTTACACTGGTTAACTTTTTATTTTTATAATCTATTAACTATACTTACTATGTTTGAATTAAGTTATCCTTTAAATATTCAAGTGGAAGTTACTGAAGTGTGTAATCATAGATGTTTTTATTGTTATAATTCATGGCAACAAGATAACTCAAAAAAACATATGACTATTGAAAATTCTCTAAAATTAATAGATCTAATTGAGAGTGATATTAAACCTTTTCAGATAACTCTTACAGGAGGAGAGCCGCTTTTAAATTTAGAATCCGTTTTAACATTTGCAAGAGGATTTAAAAGAAAAAGTCGTTTTTATAATCTCAATACTAATCTTTCTTTGTTAAATAAAGAAAGACTTGAAATATTGATGGATGCATCAACAAACAGATCTTTAGGAATACTTACTTCTCTTCCATGTTATAGAAAAGATAAATATGAACAAATTACAAGAGCAAAAGACATAAATTCTTTTTTTGATAATATGAAATATCTCCTAGAGAATACTTCTCTTCCTTTGACCGTTAATATGGTAGTCCATAAATTAAATTATGATGATGTTTATGAGGAAGCACAATTTTTATTTGAAAATTTTGGAGTTAAAAATTTTACTGCAACACCAGTTATTTTTCCAGCTAACTTGATGAATTCTCCTGAAGAAGATTACTGCCTTTCTTCTGAGGAAATTGTAAAACTCCTTGAAACTCTTCTTAAAATACACAATAATCTAAATATGAATGTTGATAGTTTAGAAACAATCCCAAGATGTTTGATACCTGAAGAATTAAGAAAAAATGAACTTAATTTGTTTAGAAGATCTTGCAGTGCGGGTAGATCAACTATAAGCATAGATTATAAAGGCGGAGTAAGAGCCTGCAGTCACTCCCCATTTGTTGTAGGAAATTTATTTAAAGAAGATTTTAAAATAATATGGAATTTTTTTAAACCCTTTAGAGAATCTGTATATGCCCCTAAAGAGTGTAATGAATGTGCTGAGTTTTTTTTATGTAATGGTGGTTGTAGATTTTTTGGATACAAAGAAGGTGATTCTTTAAACAGAAAAGACCCAAGGATGACAAGCAAAATAAAAAAAATTGTGAGAACTACAAAAAAAATACCCCAAATAGATGAACAAAAAAAATATACTATCAATCCAAGAACAAGATACAGGGAGGAAAAAGAAGACTTATTTACTTTTTTTAGCGGAGATTTTGCAAATGTTTTATTTGTAAATAATGATCTTAAAGATTTTGTTTTATATCTCCAGAATTTAAAAGAATTTGATATATCTACTTTATTAAAAAATCTTGGAAAAGAGGAGATTTTTCCACAGTTGGAGAATACACTAAAAGTATTAATAGATAGAAAGATTTTAATATAAACATGTTTACTAAAAAAGATAATTTTGTTATTATGCATAAACCCATTGATGAAAAATTTGTAAGTACTATTGATTTTTTTTCAATATATAAAACAGTATGCGATTTTTTTAATTTTGAAAAAAATATTCCAATAAAAATTTATTTTTTATATTCTATAAATGAATTTCATTTTTTTAGTGATATGAAACATGAAAAATGGCTTTGCGCCTTTGCGGGCAGGAATAATATAATATTCTTATTTTCTCCGAGTAAGATAGAACAATTAACAGATCATAAAAAAAGTGAAATTCCAAAATTAATTGCTCATGAATTGTCCCATATAATCCAAGGAAATTTAGGTTTTAAAAAGATTGGGCTTTTTAATGAAGGAATTAGTGTATATATAGCAAAACAAAAAGAAAATTTGAATTTTGAGGACATTGATTTATCTTCTATAGATATTTTTAACAATGAAAAAAAGTTTTTGTACGAGGTTTCTCCCAGAATAATAAATATGATTATATCTAAAGTTGGGAAAGAAAAATTACTTTCTTTTCTGAATGTTATTAAAAATAAAAATACTTCAGATGAGATTAGGGATATTTTTATAAAATACTTTTTGTAACAATTATTTATTTAGATTTTGCAATAGAGACTATATCAAGGTAAATCTTATCTATCTTAGTTTTCATAACAAATAATAGATTCAAGAAAATACCTCTTCTTGGCAGAATCGCTCCTGATTTAAATGAGTGGTAAAATAAAAGTTTCTTAGTTTAAAGAGGTATTTATCAATCTTTCAGTTTTTTCAAGATATTCTCTGATTTTTTCTGCACTAATTTCCTCTTTGTTATTTTCAAATCTCTTTTTTGCTTTGTATACTTTTGAAAGCAGATTTTCAGGTTCATTTATGGGATTATTGACTAATTCATTAAACTTGATGGGTTCTTTTCTTCCTGATAAATACTCTAAATATGCACAGAGATAACTTGAAGAGAAACAAAGCGAATGAAGAGTATTATATACATTTCCATTAATTTTTGAAAAGTATTCTCTTGAAACATTGAAAATATCCAAATATCTTCTTTTTAGGTATTCAAGTGATTCAGAAGAAGGTTCTCTTATCTTAATAGTTCTTTTGTAATCTTCTCCAAAAATGGAATTATAAGTCAAGAACTGGTCAACTGCAAGAACATCAAGAAAAGATACTCTTTTTTCAAATTCATTTTTTGAGTAAATGCAGAAATCAAGTTCTTTTTGTTTTTCCGGAAAAAATAATTTTTCAACAGAAAAATGAGCTTCATCTAAATCCAAAATCATAGCAAGATCTATATCTTTTCCTTCTTTCCCTGATAGCAATAAAATTATTTTTTGGAAAATAGCAGGATTAATCTTTCTTTCTAAAAAAGAAATAATTTCCATTTATTAAATTAGAATGAATAATTATTAAAAAGTATATCTCAATGAAAAGATAGTTTTTGTGAGAAGGTATTATTTCTTCAGTTTTTTAAAACTCTTTATTGCTGTTAAAGAGAGTATACTTCTCTCTATAATCAGTTCTTTTTTCTTGCTGATGCTGAAATATGAAACTCTGGAATTCCTTCCTCACTTTTCCCACTTTCTAAGTATTCATACTCTCCAGTAAATACTGTTTCTTTTCCATCCATTATTTTTACAATTGCCATCCAGTATTCACTTCCTGTTTTATCGGCATAAAGCCGATTTGTACAAATAATCTATGCATTACCTACTGTTTAGAAATAGAATAATTATTAAATTGTATACTTATTAATAAATAATATGGATGAATGGAATGAATTTAAAAATAAATTATACTCAGCAAAAAATAAACAGGAACTAAAAATTGAACTTCAAAAATTTTTAACTTTTTTTAATGGACTACTTACAAATTGGGAATATAAACATAAGGGGGAAGATATTAAAGATATATTTGAAAAAGGATTATATCCATTTTATAATGGACTTAGTAATGGGTGGATAGAATACAATGAAATTGTTGTTGAAAATTGGAAGAATAAACCAATAAAAGATGTTAATCTTAAAGTAATTCTAATGTCAGAATCTTTTATACAAGCTGTTTTGAAAGGAGAGATTCCAAATGAATATCTTGAATGGCTTCCTGAAATTATTGAAAAAATAAAAAATTTTGATGAAATAGAAGATGAAATAGTAGAAAATTTAGGAATACTTAAATCTGCGGTTTTAAATAAGATTTCTGATGAAGATATGAAGTATGTATTAAAAGAATTAAAAAAAATAAAAGAAAAATTTAACTGAATTATTGTTCTGTTGGTCCAGGATATAATTCAAGTAATTTTTTATCTCTATGATTATTAATATCTGTATTTCTTCCCATGACTTTCATATTTCCTGATACATCAATATATATTGAGACTTCTCCTTTTCCAACATCTGGGTTTGGATTTAATTCAAATATTTTCTGTTCAAATGTCCCTCCTGTTCCTTCTGGGTGAGATATATCACAAATTCCAAGCCCCCCAAATTCTTTAAATTGAATTGGTTCAGAAGCTCCTTTTATCTCCAGCGGTTTTAACTCCTGAAGTCCTGTATACATTTCTAAAGTTCCAGAACCTTCAAATTCTTCCATAGTCCTATACATTAAATCTTCTAATGTTTCCATCCTGCATTTACCTCTTGTTTTATCGGCATAAAGCCGATTTGTGCAAGAAAATTACTTTTCACTAAATATAATAATCTCATACATTAAATATTTTTATTAATGTGATTGAATTTAATTAATCAATGCAAAAAGATTTGTATGAAGAAATGAGCAAAATAATAGCAGATTCAAAAGATATAGAGGAAGTTAAGGCAAAAATTCAAACTATTTTAATGGGAATTGACGATGGACTTGATGAAAGAATAACAAAAAAAGTTAATAAAAGAGAAGAATTTATACCTATGGTTTTTGGACTAACTTATTTTTTAGATGCACTTTATCCTTTCTGGAAAAAATATAATTATATCTGGAGGAGTATAGATTATATTTGGGGAGGTTCAGAAGAAAACAAAAAAATAGAAAATATTAATGAATTATTTGTTGACTGCATAATTGAAGTCTGTGAAGCTGTTTTAAACGGTAAAGTTTCTTTAGAATTCAGCAGGTTTTTAGGGGATATGAGAGATAACTTATTA
>CAZVOT010000058.1:0-5865 GCA_964628775.1 Candidatus Woesearchaeota archaeon | reverse complement strand
TATTTTTAATTAAAAAAGTATATATTATCTGTATGAACCTGTCCTTTACATTAAACATACCAAAAAATGTTTCTTGGAGGGAGTATTTATATGAAACTTTTGGACAAATTTATAATTTATTTGAAAAAAACGTAAAATCAGTTGAAGTAAATGACACAAATTTTAATGATTTTTACAAAGAAAAACCAGAGATAAATCCTTCTGCAATTGAATACTAGATAATAACAAATGATGATTCAGAAATCTCAGTAAAAAGAGTTATCTTAAAAAACAGGCTTAAAATATCAGCAAAAAACCTAAAAGAACAGGAAAAAAGGGCTTTGGAAAACCTCCTTCTCAATTAAAAAAAGCTTTATAATTTTTTACCTACTGAAATTTAACAAATGATTGCAAAGATAAAAAAAAGAGAAGGAAAAATTGTCGATTTTGACAGTAAAAAAATTGAAACTTCTATATACAAAGCAGGTTTATCAATTGGAAAAAGAGAGCCTAAATTCGCAAAAGAATTATCCGATGAGGTAGTTAAAATTCTGTCTCTTGCTTATAGTAAAGAAATCCCATCAACAGAGAATATTAATGAAACAATAAAACAAGTTTTAGAAAAAAAAGGGGAATTTGAACTTTACAAAAAATTCAAGGAATTTTGTGTTGAAAAAAGAGAGTGGAAAGAAAAAGAAAAAGCTTTAGGTATTGCAAATGAAAAAGGATTCAAAACATCAATTAAGGGGCTTGAAATATTAAAAAAAGAACTTCTAAAAGAAAATGAAAAGCCAGAGGATATGCTAAAAAGAATAGCAGAAGAAATATCAAAAGCAGATGAAAAACACGGAAAAAAAGTTGATATTGAGAAAATGAAAGAATTATTTTTTAATGTAATGTTTGAAATGAAGTTTCTTCCAAGCATTCAGATACTAAAAAATATTGGAACTGACTTTAATCAGCTTAGTGATAATTTTTCTGTATCTGTTGATGATTCTCTTCCTGACATATTTGATTCATTAAAAGATATGTCAATTATAAAACACACAGGAGCAGATACTAGTATTTCATTTTCAAACATACGACCAAAAGGAAGTTCAGTATCTTCAACTGGAAAAAATGCACAAGGAGTGCTTCCATTTGTTCTCCTTTTTAATAACTCTGCTGAAATAATTTCAAAAGCATCTTCAGGAAAATCAAGAACATCAGCAGTTTTAAAAATTGAACATCCAGATATAGAACAATTCTCTCTGCTTCCAGAAAAAGAATTCAGTGAGGATTTCTCTCTTTCAGTTTCAATAAGCGATAAATTTATGGATTTGAATGAAAGAGCAAAAGAGTATGAACTTGTAAATCCAAGAACAGGAAAGCCGGAGAAAAAAATAACAACTTCTAAAATGATGATTAATCTATCCTCCTCAATTTTAAAGTATGGCGGTCCAGATATTATTTTTATTGACTCAATAAACAAAAAAAATACTCTATCTGAAATAGGGGATATAGAATCTGCAAGTACAAAAGGAAGCCAGGCTCTTCTATCAGACGAGTGCTGTGTTTCAGGTTCAATAAATTTATCTAAATTTGTAAAAGAAAAAGACATTGATTGGGAGGAACTCAAAAAAACAGTCTGGCTTGCTGTTCATATGCTTGATAATTGTATAGATGTCTCTGCTTATCCTCTTGAAAAATCAGAAAAACTTGCAAAATTAAACAGAAAAATTGCTTTAGGTGTTATGGGTTTTGCAGATATGTTAATTAATCTCGGAATAAAATATGATTCCCAGCCTGCTCTTTTAGCTGCAGAAAAAATAATGTCTTTTATTGCAAAATCAGCAAGAGTGGCATCAGCAGAACTTGCAGAATTAAAAGGAGAATTTCCAAACTGCAAAAAAAGCAAACTTCCTTCTAGTTTCAGGAATTCAGCCCTGCTTTCAGTTTCTAGTGATGAAAAATTAAGCACCTTAGCAGGATGTGAGAACGGAATCTCTTCTATCAGGAAAATTGTAAAAATAGAATCAACAGAAGACGGCAAGAAATTTGCAGTTGTAAATCTTTTATTTGTGAATATGTCAAAAAAAGAGGGATTTTACAGCGACGGCTTGATGGATATGGTAATTGATTCTTACTCAATACAAAACATAAAAGCAGTGCCTGAACACATAAAAAGATTATTTATAACAGCAGAAGGAATATCGCCGGAAAACCAGCTTAAAATGATTTTTGCATTCCAGAAATATACTGATGGTTTGGTTTCAATGCCGATAATTATAAAAAAAGATGCAAAGCAGAATGAAATTGAAGATATAATCAGACAGGCTCATAATCTAGGAATTAAAATCCTTTCAATAAGAAAGGAAAGGTAAATTTATAAATTCCTTTTAAATTTTAATTTCTATGGTTCAAAAGAAGAAAGTTCTAATAACAGGAGGAGCAGGTTTCCTCGGAATCAATCTAACCAGGTTTCTTTTTCAAAAAGGATATTCTATAGTTATCTATGATATGGCAGTATTTGATTATCCTGACATGAAAGATAAAGTAAAGATTATCAAAGGAGATATCAGGGATTATGAATCACTTAAAAAAGCGATGGAAGGAGTTGATATTGTAGTCCATACAGCAGCAGCACTTCCATTATATACAAAAGAAGCAATATATTCAACAGATGTAACAGGAACAAAGAATGTACTGGAAGCAGCAGGAGAAAATAAAGTAGAGAGAGTAATTCACATATCAAGCACAGCAGTATATGGTATCCCTGACCACCATCCATTATTTGAAACAGATAAATTAGAAGGAGTAGGGCCGTACGGAGAAGCAAAAATATCAGCAGAAAATGTCTGCAGAGAATACAGAAAAAAAGGAATGTGTATTTCAATTTTACGTCCAAAATCTTTTGTAGGGCCGGAAAGACTAGGCGTATTTGCAATTTATTATGACTGGATAAAAAGCAAAAAAAATATTCCTATTGTTGGAAGCGGGAAAAATAGATACCAACTATTAGATGTAGAGGACTTATGCCAAGCAATTTATCTATGCATGACAAAAGACAAGAAAATTGTAAATGATACTTTCAATATAGGAGCAAAAGAATTTACAACAATGAAAGAAGATTTTGGTGCAGTCCTTGAATATGCCGGATACGGAAAAAAAATAATTCCAACTCCATCAAAGCCGTTGATTCTTCTTTTGAGACTTCTTGAAAAATTCAAGCTCTCCCCATTATACAAATGGGTTTATGAAACAGCGCCCGAGGATTCTTTTGTCAGCATTGAAAAAGCAGAAAAAATTCTGGGCTTTAAGCCGAAGTATTCCAATAAGCAGGCGCTGATTAGAAATTATCAGTGGTATTTAGACAACTACAAGTATTACATAAATAGAACAGGAGTCTCGCACAGAGTTCCATGGAAGCAGGGAATATTAAAAGTTGCAAAATGGTTTTTTTGATATAAAATTATTCTTTTATTTTTTTTATTGCAGATTTATTCTTTATGTTAAA
Source organism: Candidatus Woesearchaeota archaeon (assembly GCA_964628775.1). Classification (GTDB taxonomy): domain Archaea; phylum Nanobdellota; class Nanobdellia; order CAZVOT01; family CAZVOT01; genus CAZVOT01. The sequence continues at coordinate 2,390 of CAZVOT010000058.1, read as the reverse complement.
AAGTTCAATTAATTTTTTTTCAGGCAGTTTTTTTAATTTTTCATTTGCAGAAATAATCTGTGAATTTATGAATTTATTATGTACCCTTCTCCAGTTAGAATTCTCCAAGATATATTTTGCCCATAATTCAATAAAATCCATTTCTTTTTTCATAATCTAAACCTTCTAATCATTTCTTTTATCTTGTTAATCTCTTTTTCATTTATTTTTTTTTCATATATAATTCTCAAAAATTTGGCGTCTTCCAAATCTTTTTTTGATTTTAGGAGTTCTTCCTTGAATGCTAAGTTGCATTCAATACTGCTGAAAAAAATATCTGTTCCTGTATTTTTTTCTTTTTTTCTTGTTTCTAACTGGTATTCATCAAGCAAGTCCTTTGAGAATTTAAGTTCCATATTTGGAATTAAATTATTATTAAGTATATATCTCACACTTAAATTATCTTTTAGATATTCATAAATTTCTATATAATTATTTGACTGAAGACAACTAAAATTATTTTTTATCAGCTCTTCGTGAAGTGCTTTAAATTTCTGCGGAGTCATTTTTTCTATAATTATATCTATATCTTCTGTTCCTCTGCTTCTTCCGCTTGATATTACAAAAAATCCGCTTACAACAGCATATTTTGTATGTTTTTCAATAATACTGCAGAATTTATAGGCAAATTCAGACAGCAAATTCTTGTCTTCAATCATAATCCATAATCAGTCAGCAATAATTTAAAAATTCATTTAATATCTGGATTTAAATAGAAAAGAAATAAATAAGAATTAAATTCTATCATAGAACTTTTTGTCAATGTCAGCAAAATGGTTTTTTTGAATACTGGAATACCGGCCAACCGGGAGGATTAGCTTTAAATATTTTTTATTTTTGTTAATAGACATGGCAAAAAAAGAAATAACCAATATTGAAGATATTCCTGGTGTTGGAGATAAAATTGCAGAAAAACTAAAAGAAGCAGGTTTTACTGATCTAATGGCAATCGCAACAGCGCCCTTGATTGAACTTTCTGAAAAAGCAGGACTTGGGGATGCAACAGCCCAAAAAATTGTTTCTCTTGTTAGAGAGAACTTAAATATGAACTTTATGTCAGGAAATGAAGTTCTAGAAAGAAGAGGAACAGTAAAAAGAATTTCAACAGGTTCTACAAATCTTAATTTATTGTTAGGCGGAGGAGTTGAGACACAGGCAATAACAGAAGCATTCGGACAGTTTGCATCAGGTAAGACTCAAATTGCACATCAATTATGTGTTAATGTTCAAAAACCTGAAGAAGAAGGAGGACTTAACGGCTGTGCTGTTTATATTGATACAGAAGGAACCTTCAGGCCAGAGAGAATTATTCAGATGGCAAAATCAGCAAAAATAGACCCAGATACAGCTCTTTCCAGAATAAGATTTGCAAGAGCATATTCAAGCGACCACCAAGTCTTATTATCAGAAAAATTATCTGAATTAATGGAAAGCAATAAAGATCTTCCAATAAAATTATTAATTGTTGATTCCATAATGGGGCTCTTTAGAGCTGAATATTCTGGAAGAGGAACATTGGCAGACAGACAGCAGAAATTAAACCATCACATTCATTTTCTGCAGAGATTATCCGACAGATACAACATAGCAATTTATGTCACAAATCAGGTAATGTCTAGACCTGACCAGTTCTTTGGAGACCCGACAACGCCAATTGGAGGACACATAATAGGACACGCTTCAACATTCAGATTGTACTTAAGAAAAGGAAAAGCAGGAAAAAGAGTAGCCAGACTTGTAGACAGTGCAAGTTTGCCAGAAGGCGAAGCAGTCTTTGAAATTAATGAAAACGGAATCTGTGACTAATTTTTTTTGTTTTTTATATTAGATAAACTTTATATGATAATCACAATTTTTAATTTATAGGGAAGGTTTAATAATGATATGATAAACACACAAATTCAAGAACATAAACAAAAAGTTGTTTTAAAAAATCAATATCATTTAGAATATCATGATAAAATAAATCTTGGGGCTTTCTATACACCTAAAGAATACGTTAATATTGTATGGTGTCTAATAAAACCATTTTTAAGTTGTAGAAGTGTTATTTTAGATAGTTCTTGTGGTTATGGTAATTTTTTTGATTATGAGATAAATTGTTTAAAAAAAGCAAACGATATTGATACAATCGCCACTAATCAAACAAAATTAAATTTTCCTGAAATAAAAGTTTTTAATAAAAATGCTTTATTAAATGTTAGCAGGAAAATGTTTAATATTTCTTCAGACGAAGAGTTAGTCATTATAGGAAATCCTCCTTATAATGATATCTTTTCTATAATAAGAAATGGAATAAAAAAGAACATTTTAGAAATTGATTATGATATAAAAACAAGAGATTTGGGTAT